>DASXNJ010000103.1:0-5779 GCA_036495145.1 Puia sp. | reverse complement strand
CATTCGCCTGACCGGCAATCAACAATTCATTATTTGACCAGGCAATCGCCCTTCCGTAGCTGCTCGTGCCATTACTACCAGACAAATAATGCACAGCCGTATCCTCCCAAAAGACCGGCACAAAGCGTTGCATCAGGCTATCCCAGCAATAACCAGAAACATATACAGTTACATTATCCTTAGGCGGGGTTGGGCTACCATTATTCGATTTTTTGCAGCAACAAAAAATGACAAGTGATACCAACAGACAGCAGGCAGCTTTCATCCATATAAGTTACTCAAAAAACAGACTGTCCAAATTTTATTATGGGCTTAAAATAAGAATATTTTATTCAATTGCCGGAACGACCAAAGATTTCCAACATTTCCGGAGGCACCGAAGGTTACATAATTGTCTTTTATAAATCCCATATACTCTTTTAGTGGCTAATAATGTACGATTTGAATTCTTCTCCCAATTAAGATTCGTCTGTAGTTCGTCTGTGCATCGTCTGTACATCGTCCGGATCTCGTCGGTCAGCTCAAATCGTGTTTGTTTTTTGCTTTCACTTCAGGCGCCGGGCCCGCTACATTCCTAATCTAGAATCGGAATGCAGCATGGCGCCTGTTCTTTTAAACAGATTATTATATAAATTATTTTGGCGTTGCTTCATGATGCTTCATTCTGCCTTATTCTGCCTCATCCTGCTTCATTCTGCTTAATCCTGCGATCCGGTGATCCCCGCTTGCAGGTTCAGCATAGAAAACAATTGATATAGGAGAATGGGAATGCCGATGATGAAAATAGCTATTGGCGCCAGACTATTCGGATTAAAGGTGTAAACACGGGTCGCAAGTTTGTGGGGCATATTGGTATATTCAAATGTAAAAAAACGCGGGATTCGTTTAACAAAAGGAATGGAATCGAAGTCCCTATATTTACGAAATTTTCTTCTACACATGAGAACCGTCCTCTTCCTAATTGGCGCCTTCATTTCTTTATTGTCCGTTCATGCCCAGGATTCATCCAAAAAAAATATATCTGAATACCGTGCCACGGCAACCAAACTTCACGACCTCATTCACACCAAACTGGAGATCAAACTGGACTATGACAAGGCGTGGCTTCTTGGAAAAGCCTGGATTACTTTGAAACCTCATTTCTATTCCACCGATTCGCTGCTGCTGGATGCCCAGGGAATGGACATTCATCAGATCGCCCTTTTCAGTAAGAGCGGCCTTCAGCCACTCAGGTTTGTGTATGATGGAATGGTATTAAAAATATTCCTTGACAGGTTCTATTCTAACAGAGAACCTTACACCGTATACATTGACTATACAGCCAAACCGAATGATCTGAAGGCCGCGGGCAGTACGGCCATCATCGAAGCCAGGGGATTATATTTTATCAATCAAAAAGGAACGGAAAAGAACAAACCAATAGAAGTATGGACCCAGGGAGAATCGCAATCCAATTCTGCCTGGTTTCCCACCATTGATCGTCCCAATCAAAAAACGACGGAAGAAATCATATTGACGGTTCCTTCAAAATATGTGTCCCTTTCCAATGGGATATCGGTCTCCAGTAAAGAAAATGGAAACGGCACACGTACGGATTACTGGAAAATGGATCTTCCGCATGCACCCTATTTATTTTTCTTCGGTGTGGGCGACTATGCCGTTGTAAAGGACCATTATAAGGAGAAAGAGGTTAATTATTATGTAGAGAAAGAATATGAACCCGTGGCCAGACGAATTTTCGGACTGACGCCCCGGATGATGGCTTTCTATTCTAAAATACTGGGCGTAGAATTTCCCTGGCCCAAATATGCGCAAATGACAGCGCGGGATTATGTTAGCGGTGCGATGGAAAACACAACGGCCACCCTGCACAGCTCAACCTTTCAGCAAAATGCCAGGGAGCTGACCGAAGGAAACCGCGCTGAGAGAGTAGTGGCCCATGAATTATTCCATCATTGGTTTGGAGATCTGGTGACCGCAGAAAGCTGGAGCAACATTACACTGAATGAATCCTTTGCCCGGTTCGGTGAATTTATCTGGACAACTTATAAGGATGGCAGGGAAGCCGGAGATGCCGTTATGTATGATCAGATGAAACAATATCTCAATGACAGCGCCGCAGCCTACAAGGATCTCGTTCGTTTCTATTATGAAAAAAGGGAAGATGTATTTGACTTCGTGTCGTACAACAAAGGTGGACTGATTCTGAATATGCTGAAAAATTACCTGGGAGACAGTGCGTTTTATCAGTCGCTCCACCTGTACCTGGTGACGAATCAATTCAAATCGGCTGAAGCACAGGACCTGCGACGGGCTTTTGAAAAAGTGACGGGTCAGGATCTGAACTGGTATTGGAACCAATGGTATTATGGAAGCGGTCATCCGGTGTTTGGTATCCGTTATGCCTATGATAATGCGGCGGCCCATGCCACCGTGATCGTAAAACAAACACAGCAAACCGGAAAAATATTCCGGATACCGCTGGCCATCGACGTATACGAGGGAGATGTGAAAACCCGCCATATGGTTTGGATTCAGAACGTTGCAGACACGTTTGTGTTTTCGTATAAAACTCGACCCTCTCTGATCAATGTGGACGGAGATAAAATGGTTGTCTGTGAAAAGCACGACGATAAGAGCCTGGAGAATTACATTTTTCAATACCACCATGCAGGCTTGTATGCCGATAAAATGGAAGCTGTTCTTTATTGTGCGAAACATCAGGCAGATGCCGAAGCACGGAAATTGCTGCTGAGGGCACTGACTGACCCTTTTTATAAAGTAAGAGAAGCTGCGTTAGACGCTTTGGGTTATAAAGCAGATACGGCATTGAGTTATCTGGTACCGACGCTGGAAATTATCGCGACCGGTGATTCCAATAAAATCGTAAGAAGTCTTGCCATTCGATTCCTCGGAAGTTTCAAAAATGAAAAATATAAGTCTGATTTTCTAAAAGCTTCTACAGATTCCTCTTACTCTGTAGCAGGCCGCGGCCTCGAAGCGCTGGCGCTGATTGATTCATCAAGTGCCATGGAAACAGCCCGCAAATTGGAAAGAGAAGAACCCAGGGGCATGTTATCCATCGCCGTACAAAGCGTACTGGATGATTTTGGCAATGAGGGCGATGCGGCGCTGCTATTTGACAACTACGAGAATATGGACATGGCATCCAAAACACTGACTTCTGTTGCATATATAAAATATTTAGTGAAAGTAAAAGACAACGGGCAGCTAAAAAAAGCGGTTGACCAGATTGTTGGCTTCCGTGAAAAAAACAGACGCAATAGCCGGCAGGTGCACTCAAGCATTGATAGGGCCCTCAAAGAACTGGCAGATCAAAAAGCAGCGGAAGGTTTAACGGAGCAGGCGGAATATATCAGGGGGCAGCTCATATATGCGCCACCTGTCGAACCTATGCGTTAACTATGTGTTTCCGGGCAGATGGAGTTTTTATCTTGGTTAAATGTAACTGAGAAGATTCGGTATATTTTTCCCTGTGATCATTACTCCTAAATATAATGTGTTGTGTTTATAATCCGGAATAATTCCATTTAAAAAGAGGGTATCGGACTACAGTATATATTTGTATGCTGATCTGATCAATATGATTTAAAATGGCGTTATTTTTCAGACGACTAAAAAAAGCTGTTAAAACACTGATTTCAAAGGATACAATTTTAAATATTCCGATGGACGGGATTTTTGAAATGACCGGTGAATCCAATATTAAAACCTTTGTCCAGATAGGATCCAATGACGGGAAAAAAAATGATCCCCTGCATTTCTACATCGTTAAAAATGGATGGAAAGGAATCCTGGTTGAACCGGACCCGGCTAATTTTAAAAAACTCACGAATAATTACAGCCAGATAAATGGACTCATTTTTGAAAATCTGGGCATAGGGCCGGTACAGGGGGAAATGCCGTTTTACAAACTAAAAAATATCACTGAACAGGAACCCGGCTGGTATGATCAGGTGGGATCTTTTGACAGAGATACATTTATAAAGAATATTCAATACGGAAAGGATCTTGAAAAAAGAATAACTGCCGAAACCTTATCCGTAATAACCTTTGAGGATCTTCTTCAAAAAAATAATTTCCGGAAAGTCGATCTTTTGCACACTGACACGGAAGGCTTTGACTACAAAATTTTACGGTCAATCAATTTTGCGGAACACGATATCAGAATGGTGCTTTTTGAGGCGGAATGGATGGCGCAATTTGAACTCAGGGAACTCATTCAGTATTTAAGGAAATATAATTATAACATCTTCCGATGTGGGGTTGACTATGCAGGTATTAAGAAATAAGACGCCTGACGGTTCACGGGTTAACGGATGACGGTTGTGGTTGGTAATTATCTACCATAATGGAGAAACAGACAACCCGCGGCGGACAACTGAAAATAAATGCCTCAGCTTATCACCATTGATAAGTGCCTTTCCCAATTTCCTGGTTGCCTGCAAATATTTCTTTCTCTGAATACTTTGCCTGGCTGATTCTGCGAGTTCACCCGCCATACGTTTTCGTGCTATTTTTTCGAGTGCTTTTTCCGGACGGGTGCGAATAAAATATTCATACATAGCTGCTGTGCGGTCATGACCATCCTCCAATGAACTTGTTATTCGTCCTTTGTGTTCCCTGATCCGAACCAACAGATCAGGAATAGCCAGCGCTTCTGATTTTAAAGCTAGCCGGAGCACCAATTCGTAATCTTCACGGAATATCAGTCCTGCATCCTCATTGAATCTGCCGGCCTCCTCAAAAAGAGTCCGTTCAAGTATGAGTGTGCCGATGGTTACGGATGCCTCAGTTGTAAGCACATCTTTAATGATCCATCCTGAAATTGGACGAAATTGCCCCGCCTTATTTGGGATCGCTCGTTTATCATCATTCATTAATTCGAATCCTCCATAGCCCCAGCGCTTTACTTCCTGCAGCAGCAACGATAATTGTATTTCCAGTTTACGCGGAGTCCATATATCATCAGAATCAAGGAACGTAAGCCATTCTCCGGATCCTTCATCAACTCCGCTGTTTCGCAGAAATGCAATATTACCGGTATGCGGCTTTGTCAACAGTTTGACACGGGGATCATTGATTGTATTGATTGCTTCACGTGTGCCATCATCTGACCCGTCATCCACAACAATCAATTCCCAGTTCATGTATGTTTGCGCAATAACAGACGCGATGGCCTGTTGAACAAGCGCCACCCGATTGTAAGTCGGAACTACCACAGTAACCAGTGGGCTGAAAGAAGCGTTTGGCAAAATGATGCTTTCTCAAATTTACATCAGGCTATTATCAATCCAATCGCTGGATCACTTTCGCTTTAAGGTCATTCAATAACCATGCGAAACTGGCATACACACTTTTAATATATCTGATATGCCAGCTCCTCTTTTGTAATATGAGGGTACCCGGGTGACGGGACTGAATGTCAAATGTACAATTTTGGTCATAAATCCTGATGTCAGATTGATTTGGGACAGCTATTGAAATGCTATCTTTAATAAAGTAACCGAGGTGACCATTCAACTCAATTTTTTCATATGAATCTTACTATGCGTCCGGGAAAACCTGAAGATGCCAAACGATGCGGGGAAATTTGTTACGAGGCATTTAAATCCATTGCGGATGCACACCATTTTCCACCGGATTTTCCGGATACCGAAACGACCGTTGGCATCATGAACTTCTTCTTTTCCATTGAAGGCGTATATTCTGTTGTTGCTGAAGAGAACGGTCAAGTCATCGGCAGCAATTTTCTGTG
>DASXNJ010000102.1:0-3391 GCA_036495145.1 Puia sp. | reverse complement strand
AGGCCGAATAATCTCTCTTTTAATGTTTCATCTTTCCCGTTCCAGAGTGCGATACCAAAACAAAGATTCTGAAAGAAATCAGAAATACCTGCAAGTCCATCTTCTCCCCACTGATATTGACGACAATGTGCATGATCATAGGGGAAATAGTTCCATGCATCTCCATAAGGACCGTAGTCTTCTCTGACGGATCCCCATTGACGTTCGCTGAGATATGGTCCCCACTGTTCGAGTGGAATTTTTTTGTACGAGTTTACGATTAGTCTCTTCTGCTCAATGGTCATAAAGTGGGGTTAAAATTACGGATTCCTTATTTAATGAAGCCCTTAAACGAATCGTCGTGGTACCGTTTTTGAACGGTACTGATTGATAGAATATTTTATATTTCTAAATTATTAGATATGGGAAAGTTAAGTGGAAAGAAAGTAGCCATTCTCACAGAAAATGGCTTTGAAGAAGTTGAATTGACCAGCCCGCTAAAGGCCCTGAAAGATGCCGGTGCCACGGTGGAAATTATTTCACCACAGAAAAAGAAAGTAAAAGCATGGAATCATGATCACTGGTCTATAGAACTACCGGTGGATATTCAGCTGAGTGATGCCAACGTGGATGATTATGACGCATTGGTTATTCCGGGGGGTGTATTAAATCCTGATCAAATGCGGATAAACCCGGATTGTGTGGATTTTGTGCAACAATTTCTGGAAGAAAAAAAACCAGTGGCTGCCATATGTCATGCTCCGCAGTTATTAATTGAAACGGGCATGTTACGTGGAAGAAATATGACTTCTTTTCCTTCGATCCGTACTGACCTTGAAAATGCCGGAGCACATTGGCTGGACGTGGAAGTCGTCACCGATGAAGGTCTGACCACCAGCCGCAGTCCAAATGATCTGGAAGCTTTTAACAAACGGATTATAGAAGAAATTGCATTGAGCAATTATGCCAGTGCCCCGGTTTTATAATTCGTACCATCTATATATATCACAGCGTTTATCGTAAAAAAGGGCCACCATGCGGTGGCTTTTTTTATTGATATTTTAGTGACAGACTGTATAGAATTTTTTCGGATGCACTATCAAAAGGTTTGTATGTAGAATCCTGCAGCCAATGCCTGCGAAAAGATGTAACTGCCGCTATACTGTCCCTGAGGTTATATCCGATTACACGCATTGCCTGGTAATCATTGAATCCGACGGGTACGATTACAGATGAAGTGTCACCATACCAGTCTCCGAATCCATGATCTGCCAGTATCTTCCAGGGAAAGCGCCAGTTGGGATCCACTTTTCTACCGGGTGCAATATCGCCGTGACCGATAAAATTCTCCTGCGGGATTTTATATTTGGCTTTCAAAGTATCCAGCAAGATCAGGAGACTGGCGATCTGCGGATCAGTGAAAAACTCAAAGCCATTATTATCCAGTTCAATGCCGATACTGGAAGAATTAATGTCTGAATTATTTCCCCACTTACTCAACCCTGCCTGCCAGGCCCGCAGATAATCGTTTAGCATGTGATAAACCGTTCCGTCTTTACATATAACATAGTGCGCACTTACCTGGGATTGCCTGATCGTGAACGTATGCAGTGTTATGGGACAGCCGTTTTGTGCGGTATGATGTATGATAATAAAATTTGGTTTTCGCAAATCAAAATTTACCGTTCCCACCCAACCTGTATTTTGACTTGCAAAATAATTGGCGGGTTCCTGACGGATCGTATTTGATAAATCTTTTGTCTCCTTTCTGTAAACTTTATTCGAAGCCTTATATGGATCGTGATTACAACTGATAAGGATTACCAAAAAAATAATCAGTATTTTATTTCGCATCCGGCAAAAATAAGACAAAGCTTATAGTAACGCTTAAGGCCTAAAGCCCAAGGCTTAACGCCTAACGCCTAAAGCCTAAAGCCTAACGCCTAACGCTTAAAGCCTAACGCCTAACGCGTAACGCTTAACGCCAAACACCCAACGGTTGATAGCCACCAAATGCTGGCATAGCTTTTAAAGGTTTTTCATTAAATAAATCTATGCCTGAAGGCCCGTCGATTCTGCTTGTCAGTGAAGCGCTGCAGCCCTTTATCGGAAAAAAAGTCTTAGCAGCAACCGGGAATAGTAAAATTGAAAAGTCAAAACTGATAAACCAAAAAATTACGGAAGTCAGGAGTTGGGGAAAACATTTACTGATATGTTTTGAGAGGTTTACACTGAGAATCCACTTCCTGATGTTTGGAAGTTATCTGGTGAACAAAAGAAAATCCACTCCCCTGCGTCTTTCCATGGTATTTAAGAAAGATGAATTGAATTTTTATACTTGTTCGGTGCAGTTTATTGAAGAGCCGCTGAGTAAAGTATATGATTTCAGTTCTGATGTGTTAAATGATTTGTGGAGCCCTAGAAAAGCAAGTTTCAAACTCAGGCATTTGCCTGAAATGAATGTCAGCGATGCTTTACTGGATCAGCAGATATTCTCGGGAGTGGGAAATATCATAAAAAACGAAGTGCTTTTCAGGATTCGCGTTCATCCCCAATCAATTGTCGGAAAGCTTCCTCCGAAATTAAAAGCTGCCCTGATCAAAGAAGCGCATAATTATAGTTTTGATTTCCTGAACTGGAAACGCCAATTTGTATTAAAAAAACATTGGCTGATCTACACAAAAAAAATTTGTCCCCGCGACCATACTCCGGTTCGCAAAGAATATATCGGCAAGACAAAGAGAAGGACTTTTTATTGCGAAAAATGTCAGATTCTTTATAGTTGACAGTTGTTAGTTGTTGGTTGGTGGGCGTTAGGCGTTAGGCTTTGGGCGTTAAGCTTTAAGCGTTAAGCTTTAGGCGTTAATTGTTGTTTTATGAGTAAGGAAGACAATTCATCTATGAAAGGAATTTGTCCCTTGTTAATTTTTATTTTTCCCTGTTCAAATGTGAACCATTCTGCTTTATCAATTTCCGGGAAGGATTTAATATTGCCTGACTTTGGGGGCCATTCGAGTTCAAAGAAATTACTCATTCTTACTTCTGCTTCCGTATTTAAATGAAACGCCCAGGCATAAATTATTTTGCTTCCCTGTTTTACCGGTTGAAGTTCAATGAATTCACCTACTGTTCTAATTCCGGTTTCTTCTTCGAGTTCACGTTTCGCTGCATCCAGAACGGATTCTCCTTCTTCCATGCCACCTTTTGGAATAGACCAGGCTCCAATATCTTTATTGATCCAGAATGGACCTCCCGGATGCACGAGAAGCACCTCCGTGACTCCGTTCATAAAACGAAACAAAAGTATACCTGCACTTTTCCTGTTCATACATCTATATATCCAGTGCCATGCCAGTATGGAAGGCAATTGTTGATAATGGACAGAAGACATTGACTGTTAGGCGATAATCTT
>DASXNJ010000101.1:0-4054 GCA_036495145.1 Puia sp. | reverse complement strand
AAAGTACTCGACGCCGTATTCCGCCTGGCGGGAACCGCCAGTGTAGGCACCCACCGTTATGCCATTCTGCTGAAATCGCTAAACGCAACAGGCGAAAAATATCTTCTGCTCGACATGAAAGAAGCCATTCCTTCTTCGCTTCAGCCGTATTCGAATATTACACAGCCTGCATGGATATCTGAAGCCGATCGCATAGTGACCATACAACGGCTACTGCAAAATCGTTTCCCGGCACTCCTGAGCACAACCGAATTCAGGAACAGACATTATGTTATACAGGAAATTCAACCGACAAAGGATAAGATAAATTTCAAACTGATAAAAAAGGAATATCGTTCTATCTATCAGGCAATCGCCGACATGGCATCACTTACTGCCTATGCCCATCTGAGAAGTTCGGGCAGACAGGGCTCGGCCATCGCCGATGAACTGATCTGCTTTGGAGAAGAATCAAATTGGCAGGAAAAAGTTTTTCATTCCGCCGTCCGCTACGCGGTTCAACTGGAGAATTATTATAAACAGTATATGGCAGATTATCACGCAGGCATATTTAAGGGAGACTTTACAGAAAACATGAAGATCTCTGCCTGACGCTGGCACAGGTTTTAATTCTATTTCTTTATGAAGTCAGCCAAAAAAAAGCCCATTACCAGGAAAAGAAAGATAACGTATATCGTGCTGGGCAGTATACTACTCATCCTGATCGCACTGCGGATAGCGCTTCCCTATATTCTTCTAAAGCTGGTGAACAGGGAACTCACCAAAATACCCGGATATACCGGTCATGTGGATGACCTCGATGTGGCGCTGATCCGCGGTGCCTATAAATTGAAACATATTAAGCTGGACAAAACGGGCGGTGCGATACCGGTGCCCTTTTTCTCAGCTGATCTCGTGGACCTTTCTGTAGAATGGAAAGCTTTATTCCATGGTCGTTTTGTAGGAAAAATAGAAATCGATCATCCCACTTTGAATTTTGTGAAGGGCCCCACCGAGGCCACCAGTCAGACGAAGATTGATAAGAGCTGGACAGAAGTAGTAAAAAAACTGATGCCGCTCAAATTAAACCGCTTTGAAGTTATTGATGGTGAAATTCATTATCGCGATTATCACAGTCATCCCAGTTTTGACATATTTGCAAAGAACACCCATATCACGGCCGAAAACCTGACGAATGCAGAAAAGAATAAAGAGTTACTGCCTTCGAGAGTAGCTATGACTTCTGCCGTTTATGGAGGATCGGCAGATCTGACAATGAAAATGGATGCACTGAATAAAACGCCCACTTTCGATGCAAAGGCGAAGCTGGTGGGTCTTAATATCGTGAACCTGAATAATTTTATAAATGCCGAAGCAAAATTTGATGTGAAGGCTGGAGAGATCAGCATCTATACTGAAGCAGCTGCAAAAAATGGCAGGATCACAGGTTATGCCAAACCAATCATTAAGGATCTCAAAGTACTGAACTGGGAAAAGGATAAGGATAAGCCCTTGAAAATTGCTTATGAAGCGGTTGTCGAGGCCATCGCCTGGGTATTTAAAAATCACAACAAGGATCAGCTCGCGACGAGGGCGGAGTTTGAAGGAAGTATAAAGAAACCGGATGTAGATGTATGGACCATTATCGGCGAAGTGTTGCGTAATGCTTTTATTCAGGCCTTGTATCCATCACTTGAAAATTCTGTCAACATTAATTCCGTAGGCGGTAAAAAGGATGAACCAAAAACCGATCTCGGTAAAGCATATGATAAGAGCAATAAAGACCTGGGTGTAAAATCCAAAGTGAAGGATAAAAAAGAAATCAAAAAGGAAAAGAAGGAAAAGAAAAAAGAAGAAAAGAAAGAAGCAAAAGAAAAGAAGGCAAAGGAAAAAGAAAAGGAAAAAAAGGCGGATGAAAAATAAAATATTTTACAACCGCCCGCTTTTAGCCTTGATTTAACTTTGATCTTTACTTTGATTTTGACGTTGATTTTTTGGGAACTTTGGCTCCTTTCTTTCTGGCCTCAGATAACCCGATAGCAATGGCCTGTTTGCGGCTGGTGACTTTTTTGCCACTCTTACCACTTTTTAGAGTACCTGCTTTTTTTTCCTTCATTGCTTTTTCAACTTTTTTGCCGGCACCGGCTGAATATTTTGCCATAAAATTAATTTTTATAACTGTTTTCAAAATGTATGCCCGCATCATGGAGAAACAATATCAATCTTATCAGATAGCTGATTTTTCACTGAACGCTTCCTTCGAGTCTGTCGGACCGGAGATCATGGAGCAATTGAAAAGACATCTGCTGGACAGTGCCGGATCGATCATCGTGGCGCAGAAAAGCACCACGATCCATAAACTGGCCGCAGCATTAAAACATTTGTCCGCGGGTGGGACCTGTTCTGTGCCGATGCTTGGGAAATTACCCGCCGACCGCGCCGCTGAATGGTTTACGGCGCTTATCCGTTATCCGGATTTTATGGATAATTATATCGGTAAGGAAGCCACCTGTCATCCCAGTGATAATATCGGTTCTCTGCTCGCGGCCGGACTATGCAGGGAAACTTCGGGCAGGGAATTTTTGCTGGCCATGGCCATTGGCTATGCCATTGAATGCCGGCTGGTGGAAGAAACACCGGTGATGATAAAAGGATTCGATCATACCGCTTTACTGGCCTATTCACTGACGGCATCCGCCGGCCGCCTGCTCGGCTTATCGCATAAGCAGATGGCGCATGCGATCGGAATGGCGGGATCAGGATTTGTTCCTTTGGTGACAAGCCGCGCAGCATATACATATGAATGGAAAGGGCTCGCATCATCGATGGTGGCACTGGGTTGCTTTAACATTATTTTTATGGCCCGCGAAGGACTTACCGGACCTCTATCCATTTTTGAAGGGCCAAAGGGATTTGAGCAGATCCTGGATATGAAACTCAAACATGAATGGACAACATCCGATTTTCAGCTGATAAAAAAATGTTCTCTCAAAACTTATAACGCAGAAGTACATACACAGTCCAGTCTGGAAGCCCTGACAGAACTCCGCGCAAATAATGAGTTGGACATCGCAGCCATTGAATCCATAGATATCACAACCTTTCTAACTGCTTACCATATCGTGGGAGGTGGCGTATATGGTGAACGTAAACAAGTGTATTCAAAAGAGCAGGCTGACCATAGTCTGCCCTATGTGGCTGCGGTCGCAGTCCTCGACGGCCAGGTATATCCCGAACAATTATTACCTGAAAGAATTAATCAGCCCGATGTACAGGCTCTTCTGCAAAAAGTACATGTCCATACCGTCTCTCCGCTTCACCGGCCCCTTCCAGTGGCGGGATTTCTGGATCCCTATACGGATGCATACCCTGAAAAATTAAAAACGAAAGTGACGATCAGTGCGGGCAAGGCAAAATTCATCTGCGAAAAAAACGACTATCATGGTTTCTATACCCGTCCTTTCAGCTGGGATGATACGATTTCGAAATTTAAAAAGCTCACTGATCAGATTATTTCTGCCGACCATCAGCAACAAATTGTTGAGCTTATTCAGCATTTTGAAAATCACCGGGTGGCTGATCTCGTTTCATTACTGAGTGCGGGCGTAGAAGAAATTGCTTACTAATGGCACGGTTTTTCAGTTTGAATGAGCAGAGAACATAGACCTCCGTCTTAGCAATCAATCGTAACCAATATTAAAACTTTTCCATGCCTACCAAAAAAACAAAAGCGCCGCTTACCCGTTCATCCAAAAAATCTCCGGCACCAAAAAAGACAAACAGTATTTCCGCTGCAAAAAAGGAATCTCAAAAAAAACCTGTGAATGATAAAATTGCAGAGCTGTCACGCGACATGGAAAATAGTGAGGGGGAGCTGATGACCACCAATCAGGGTGTTAAGATAAATGACGATCAGAATTCATTAAAAGCGGGAAATCGCGGCCCATCTCTGCTGGAGGATTTTATCCTGCGGGAAAAAATAACGCATTTCGATCATGAGCGCATTCCGGAACGGGTGGTGCATGCCCGGGGTTCAGCGGCCCACGGAATATTTAAGTTATATAAGCCCCTAAAA
>DASXNJ010000100.1:0-6494 GCA_036495145.1 Puia sp. | reverse complement strand
AACCAGTTCTTAAAAACAATTTTACCACTTCTTAAAAATAAAAAATACCGCGAGTACCAGGAAACCAAAGCCCACCAGGTGATTCCAGGCGAGTTTTTCTTCCTTAAAAAAAATCATTGTAAAAGCGACGAATACAGAGAGAGTGATCGCTTCCTGTATCGTCTTCAACTGAACCAGCGAAAATGGTCCACCATCTTCCCTGAATCCCGCCCGGTTGGCCGGTACCTGGAAAAGATATTCGAAAAAAGCAAGTCCCCAGCTGACGAGGATAACGGTAAACAGCGCCATATTTTTCCCCCAGGAAAAATCTTTAAATCGCAGGTGTCCGTACCAGGCGAATGTCATGAACGTATTAGAGATGAGCAAAAAAATAATTGTCTTTAAGCCCCGCATATTTTTTAGAAATTTAATTAACTCACCGGCGCCAGTTGTTTCAGCACAACAATGCTTTTACTGATGCTGTCCCACGGATCCTTTGGCATGTCATGTTCGATAAAATAAAATTTCATACCGGCTGATTCAGAAGCGGCGAAGATTTTTTTAAAATCAATCGTGCCACTGCCTACGGGAAGAATATTTTCGCGCGTAGCATCGAGGTCCTTTACATGCCACAAGGGAAATCTTCCCGGATTTTGGTTGAAGAGTTCAACAGGATCCTGTCCGCCTTTTATTGCCCAGGCGAGATCCAGTTCCATTTTTATATTCGTTTCTTTTAGAAAGAGACTGTATGGAACATTCCCTTCTAACGTATGAAATTCGGCGTCGTGGTTATGATATGCGAAACGCAGCCCTGCTTTTTTACAGGCCTCTTCTGTTTTATTTAAAACCTTTATGGAAGATTTGATATCATCCATCGTATTGATGGGTGTATTGGCGCAGACCAGATATTCTACTCCTCCTTCGGCTGCTTCATCAACGAGTGCCTGCATATTATCTCTCAGATTCCGGACTTTCCCGATACTAAATGGTTTGCCATCTGCACCCAGCGGCATTTTCATACCGGGTGGCATTTTGAAAGGAGCGCCAAGCACATGATGCGATCTCCACACGAGTCCCAGACTTTTTACCAGCGCGGCAAACTCTTTTGCGGTATAACCATAGTATCCTCCTTTTTTGCTGAAGGCCGATTCTATTTCAACATAACCGATTTCCGCCACTCTCTTTAATGTGCCCTGCACATCGGCATCGATCACATCAAAAAAAGTAAACAGTTGTATGCCGGGCGGCGGATAAGCAGGAGCAAAAAATGATTTTGTAAAAGAAGGGATCACAAAACTTCCGGCTACCAGGCCGGCACTGTTGCGTATAAAATGTCTTCTGTTTTGCATATGGCTTTTTTGGTTTGACAGTTGACAGTAAGCAGGAAGCAGGAAGCTTGAGGCATGAAGCAGTTGACAATATCACACTTACAAATTGTCATTTGAAAATTCAACTCCCACATTTTTACTTCCCTATCCTTACACATTCACCACACTATTTAACCCCTTTCGCCGGATTCCACGATCCCTGTAATTTTCTGATAAAAACAATCTGGCCGGTGTGATACGCATCATGTGTGCTGATATGACCGATGATCTCGTACCATTTCTCCAGTTTTGCATCATCAGCAGCTTCGATCGCATTTTCCCATGCGGTTAGAACACTGTCTGCCTTTTTCACGGTTTTGGGCCATGTATCTTTATTAACAGCAGTAAAAGTTTCATTATTATTTCCGGAAAAATGAGGTACGGGTTCACCAAGAAATTTTGCAAGATTTTCCTCATTCCAGAAGATGATGTGATTTGTAAGTTCCGCGATCGAATGATCCCCACCCTTCGGTTTCCAATTGGCCTGTTCGGCCGTTATTCCTTCCACTGCCACACTGAGTGGTGCAAACCACTCTTCTTTATTATGCGTGGTTTTCAGTTGGTTTAAAAGTACCTGTTTTAATGTCAATGGCTGTGTTGTTTGAGATTTGGAAGGGCTCGCTAATGCGAACAACAAAATAAAACATACAATGTTCTTTTTCATAAAAAAAGATTGAGTGGTTTGGAATCATTAAAGGTAAATCGTTCTGTTGACAGTAGGCAGTTGGCAGTTGACAGTTGGCAGTTGGCAGACTATCTTAAATAGTAGATCGTCCATTATTTAAACACAAAAACTGTCAACTGTCAACTGCCAACTAAATCGACTTCTCCGCAATTGACTTCCCCGCAATAAACCCACTCGTCCAGGCATGCTGGAAATTGAAACCACCGGTTACAGCATCCACATCCAGCAGCTCTCCGGCGAAGTACAAACCCTGTCTGATGCGGCTTTCCATTGTATGATGGTTGATCTCTGCAAGACGAATACCACCCGCCGTCACAAATTCTTCTTTGAATGTTGTCTTGCCATCCACCTGAAAAGATTGTGCCGTGAGCAGCTGTATCAGTTTATTCTGCAGCGCTGCCGGGAGATCGGCCCAATGAATATCTTTTATGCCTGCCTCATCCAATAACCATTCCCAAAGCCGTTGCGGAAGACCGAATGTATTTCTTTGTCTGATTTTTTTTCCACCGGAAGATTCTCTTGTCATCAGCATTTCATCACGAACAGATTGTTCGGAGCGGTCCCCCAGCCAGTTCACGCGGATTTCAAAACGGTAATCCTTCTCTTTTAATATCCTGGCGCCCCAGGCCGATAATTTCAAAATGGCCGGTCCGCTCATTCCCCAATGCGTAACCAGTAATGGACCTCTCTCTTTCAGCGTTTCACCCGAAATCCTTACCTGTGCGTCCGGAACAGAAACACCCATCAGGGAATTAATGGAATTCCCCGGCATGTTAAATGTAAATAAAGAAGGCACCGGCTCCTCAATGGTATGTCCGCTTTGCAGAATCCATTCAAACATGGAAGACTTTGGATATCCGCCGCAGGCAAGACAAAGAAAATCGGCATGCAGTTTTAATTCATTGCTGAAATGGAGGGTAAAGGAATGGGCATCCGGTAAATAATCGATCGATTTAATTTCATGATGTAGCCGGATCTCTGCCTGCTGTTTATTGGCTTCCTCTAAAAGACAATCGATCACGGACTGGGAAGAATTGGAAACCGGAAACATTCGGCCGTCCTCTTCCGTTTTCAGCGACAATTTTCTTTCTTCAAACCATTGAATGGTATCCGTTGTAAAAAACTGGTGAAAGGTTTTTTTTACAAAATTTGAACCCCGTGGATATTTTCTGGCCATATCCGGAATGGAAAAGCAGGCGTGTGTCACATTACAGCGTCCGCCACCGCTGACCTTTACTTTAGACAATAGTTTACCGGTTTTTTCAACCAGGATTACTTTTAACAGTGGATTTAATCGTGCAGCTGTAACGGCACAAAAAAAACCGGCTGCTCCGCCACCTGCAACGACCAATGTTTTTCGCATTCAGATAATTTCCCGGCTGCGAAGATGACGCTTTTTATATAAACTGAGAATCCCTCCGGGAACGGAGGGATTCCAATCTAAACCAAAAGACTAGTGCTAAAAATATATCAGAGATTAGTTATTATTATTTTTTGGTAAGGCAAATCTCTGCCAGCTATTACCGCCTTCAGTAGTCAGCGCGATGGTTTCATCAGCATTTTTTAAACGGATATAATAGAATACTCCCTGATCTGTGGTAATCTGGAAAAGTTCAGAAACCCAGTAGTTGGAATAATGTTTCTTAATATCCTTGCTGAGGTCAGCAGGCAGACTGCTGGTGAGTATATGATGCACCACACCGATCAGGTTTCCCTGAAAATCGTAGTAGGCAAATTGTGTTTCATTATCCATCAGAAAGGAGGCCATCACATAATTACTGGTGGAGGTCCATTCTACCTGGGATGCCTTATGAAAATCTTTTTGAAAAGCAGCTACTGCGCGATCATTGATACTGTCAGGTTTTGCAAACGCAGTGCTGAACACGGCCAGCGCGATTGCCATTGATAAAATTATCTTTTTCATTTTGAAAAGTTTTTTGTGGTGTTGATTTATGTCTGTTTAATATGACGCATGTTTTTCGAAGATGTTGCAGCGCTGTAGAAAAAACATTTTAGAAAAATCTGCGTCAGTTCTGACAAGTATTATGCAATGCCATGCCAAAACATTAAAACGCTGTAAATCAATAAACACGCTGTTTCAGGGCATATGCGACTGTACGGAAGCGAACAGTTACCGCCTTATAACCAAACAGAAGGAAATGTTAAAGGGAAAAAGATGATCGAAACATTGTTTAAATGCGGAATGCAACAGGTATTTAATCACAGGATATTTATTGAATGAAGTATCCGTAACCGTTAGTCCGCCTCGTGATCGTTCATAATATATTAAACACTTTGATCAGCGCTATCAGGCGATCCTTCATCATTTAATAACATAAAATCTGAAGATTTTACGGAATCAATTAACTTTGGGCAAACATCCGTTTATGTCACTGATCCCAAATAAGAAAAACAAAAAAGATAACCGTCCGGGCGGCGGTGGAATTGGTAATACAAAACCAAATCAGCAAAATCAAAAAGGAAAACTCAACACAAAGGGACTTTCAAGAAACACCAAGCTCACAGGTGGATCGCAGCGGGGCTCTTAATGGCAGGAAGCCGGAGGCAGGAAGCTGGAAGCCAAACAACGATATCCGAGACACAATTCACTATGAACGAATCAAGGCTTCACGCCTCCTGCTTCCTGCTTCCAGCTACATCGGCGCCCATCCTTTCTCGTATTCCCGGTTCCACAATTTCATAGCTTCTTCATCCTGGAGAATATGACCGTTTTTATCGTCACAATTCAGCGCACGGCCGGTTCTCTGAGATATGTTGGCAAGGTGACAAAGCAGCACTGATTTTTGTGCTTCGTTTACGGGTGAATTCAGTTTTGCTTCACCCCGTATACTATTGACGAAATTTTCGAAGTGATAGAAATCCAGATTGCCCGTTGCACTCACCGGATTTGTGGGGTCAGCAGCCATTTCTCCCTTCACTTCTTTCATCAATTTGTTGGACAGGTCATATATTTTATAATCGGCCGCTCCTGTATTTACCAGGGTTCCTTTATCACCATAAATTATAAAACCCCTGCCGGAACCTTCCACCGGAAATTTATTACAGCTCCTGCCCTCCCAGGTAATGGCTTTTTTTGTTCCGAATTCGAAAGAGGCAATCTGTGTATCGGGTGTTTGCCAGTCATCCTGAAAGGCATATCGCCCCCCGGAAGATACCACCCTCGTCGGATAGTCGACACCCAGGAACCAGCGGCAGCAGTCAATTTCATGGGTTCCGTTGTTACAGGCTTCCCCCGTTCCCCAGTTCCAGAACCAGTGCCAGTTATAATGGATCAGGTTATTTTTATATTCTCTTCTCGGCGCAGGTCCCTGCCAGAGTTCGTAATCGAGCGTGGCCGGCACAGGTACCACGATCCCCTTGCCGATTGATTTGCGGTCATTGGCATACCATGCTTTTCCGAGGTAGGGTTCGCCGATGGCACCTTCTCGTACTTCCTTTACGGCTTCAATCAATGTAGGCATCGACCTTCGCTGATTTCCCATCTGGATAAGTTTTCCATAACGTGTCATCGCCGCTGCCAGCATTTCACCTTCCGCCGGATTATGTCCGCAGGGTTTTTCTACATAAACATTCTTCCCATGCGATACACCGAGAATCGCTGCCGGCGTATGCCAGTGATCCGGTGCTGCGATTACCAGTCCGTCAAAATCATTTTTCTTTACCAGCTCGCGAATATCTTTTACAAGTATTGGTTTGCGTGCCGCGGCTTTCAATGCATCGAACCCATTTTTGATGGCACCATCTTCCACATCACAGATATAGGCGATTTCCACATTCGGAAGTTGCGCATAGGATTTGGCGAGGTAAGACCCGCGGCTGTTCACACCCATCACAGCCAGGATCACTTTATTTGATGGCGCGTTTTTTCCGAATACCGGGAAATTCAATATCTGAATACCGGCGGCTGATGCCAGCGCACCGTTTCTTATAAAATCTCTTCTTTTCATAAAAAAAATTAAATAACTCACTTCCACATTTCCACATTTCCACACTTCCACATTTCCACATTACTCCAATACCCTGATCTTTATACTCCGATAACTCACCTCGTTCCCATGATCCTGCAATAGGATATGACCTTCCTTTGCTTCTCCGAAATCAGGCCATATTTTAAATTTACTAACGGCTACCAATGCCCGAAATGGCGGGGATCCGCGTTCGTATTCCAGCACTTTTATACCGTTCAGATAATGTTCCACGTGATTATTCGGATAAACAATAACTCTGCCTGTATTCCACTGACCAACCGGATGAATAAATCTTTTCTGTTTCGCTGCCGGTATCAGATCATATAATGACGCGAGTGTGCGGTCACCATCGCGGCCCAATTTTGCATCGGGATGCAATGAGTCATCCAGCACCTGGTATTCCAGTCCGATGGCCGAGCCTGTATTATTTTCTTTCAGCGTCACAAAATATTTCACGCCACTGTTGGCGCCAGG
>DASXNJ010000099.1:0-9295 GCA_036495145.1 Puia sp. | reverse complement strand
CCTGTTACGGGATCCGGCACACCCGTTACTTTTACCTCAAGATCGTAATTATGACCATGATAGTGCGGATTGGAGCATTTTCCGAATTTTTCAAAGTTTTGTTCATCCGTCCACCCGGGAACGAAGAGCCGGTGGGCAGCATTAAAATGTTCTCTCCTGAAAATGGCCGTTTTTCTTTCCATAATTATCCGAAATATTCCACAAAAATGCGTGCTGTTTCATAAAGTTTCAACGAATGCAATTCGACCTTCGATGGCAAATGATCTTTGAGCTGATTCCAGATGCCCGCGACCAGGTTTTCCGTAGAACACATCTGATCTTTCAGAAAATCCACTTCCATATTCAGGTTTTTGTGATCCAGTTTTTCTGTTACCTGTTCCTTTATAATATTACTCAGTTTCTTCACATCCATCAAAAACCCTGTTTCAGGATTCGGTTCACCCTTGATGGTAACATATAATTCGTAGTTATGACCATGCCAGTTTTCATTTGCACAGGCTCCGAATACTTCTTCATTCTTGTCCCTTGTCCAGGAAGGATTATATAATTTATGGGCCGCATTAAAATGTTCGATTCTCGTCAAAAAGACCATCCATTAAAAATTTTTGCAAAGGTAATGCATCGGTCGGATTGGGTTGGTTTCCGGATATTTGCGTATGCACCTGCTCCTGCTGTCGGCAACAGATCCTGAAATCAGCGAAACAGCCACCTGGCTCAGCAATCATTCTGAAGGCCTTAACGCATTAAAGCCCAAATTGTTGATTGGTGGAATCGGGCAACTACAAACGGCCTGGGCCTTACAAAACAGAATCAGACTTGAACGCCCAGACCTGGTTATCCAGGCAGGTATTGGCGGAGCCCCTGCAAAAGAAGATATCGGAAAAGTTTATGCCATAAGCTCCGATAAAATTGCCGATCTGGGGGCAATGGAAAAAACCGGCTTCAATGATATCTTCGAAATGGGCCTGGAAAACCCTGACCGGTTTCCTTTCCGCAATGGAAAACTGATCAATCCATATATATCCCTGCTTGACTGGACCGGCCTGCCTGTTTTGGATGGCGTAACCGTGAACGAAATCAAATCGTCCGATACTGCAGGATTTCAACGAAATTCCGTCCGGGTTGTTGAAAGCATGGAAGGAGCTGCGTTGCATTATGTATGCCTGATGGAAAAAGTTCCTTTTATTCAGATACGTTCTATATCAAATATGACCGGCGACCGGGATAAAAGTCGCTGGAAAATAAAAGAGGCCCTTAAAAGCCTTCACGAAGAATTGGTCGTCATGATTCAAAAACTGGAAAAAGCCAATGAAACTCTCTTTAGGATTTAGTCCCTGTCCGAACGATACTTTTATTTTTGATGCGCTTGTAAACCGGAAAATCGATACCGGCAAATTCGAATTTGATGTACAGCTGGAAGACGTGCAAACGCTGAACCGTTGGGCGATGGAAAAAAAATTGGATATCAGTAAAGTCAGTTATGGTGTCTGGCCCATTCTTCAAAAAAATTATTCTTTGCTGGATTCCGGAGGTGCGTTGGGAAGAGGTGTCGGTCCTTTACTGATCTCGAAGAATAATATTCTGCTGAAAGACATTAATCTTTTGACTATTGCTATTCCCGGCGAACAAACCACGGCGCATCTTTTATTCAGCATGGCCTTCCCTGAAGCAAAAAGAAAAAAATTCATGGTATTCAGTCAGATTGAATCCGCTGTTTTAAACGGAGACGTGGATTGTGGTGTAATCATTCATGAGAATCGTTTCACCTACATGCAAAAAGGCCTGGTAAAACAATTGGATCTCGGAGAATTCTGGGAGCAAAAAACAAAATCACCGATTCCACTGGGAGGTATCGTGATGCGGAATGAATTTACTGCAGAAGATCGCGCTGAAGTGGACCGGCTGATTCGTGACAGTGTAGCTTTTGCAGAAGCATACTACCCCGACCTGTCGGACTATGTAATACAAAACGCACAGGAAATGCAAGAATCCGTGATGCGACAACATATCGATTTGTATGTAAACCAGTTCAGTTTGTCCCTCGGGGATGAAGGACGGCGGGCGGTGGCCGTATTGATGGATGTTTATAAGAATATGAAAATGTGAAAATATGGAAATTTGGAAATTATACAATTCCACATTCCCATATTTTCATATTATCATATTAGCCCAATGCTTCCTTGTAAACCCTGATCGCCCGCTCGCGTGCAAAGGAATGCTCCACGATGGGTTTTGGGTAACTTAACTCCTGAAAATCGGGCAGCCATTTCTTCACATAAGTTCCTCCCGGATCAAATTTTTCCTGCTGAAGCGTGGGATTGAAAACCCTGAAATAAGGTGCCGCATCGCAGCCACTTCCTGCCGCCCATTGCCATCCTCCGTTGTTGGACGCGAGATCAAAATCAAGGAGCTTTTCGGCAAAATAGGCTTCGCCCCAGCGCCAGTCAATTAATAAATGTTTGGATAAAAAAGAAGCAGTCACCATTCGAATGCGGTTATGCATGAAGCCTGTCTGATTGAGTTGACGCATGCCCGCATCCACCAGCGGATAACCCGTCCGGCCTTCACACCATCGGGAGAACTCCTGTTCATTATTTCTCCATTTGATTTCTTCGTAAGCTACTTTAAAAGCATGACCCTTCCCCACTCCCGGAAACTGCCATAGTATCATCTGATAAAAATCCCGCCAGATCAGTTCGTTCAGAAAAACCGGGTTCAGCATGAGCGCCTCTGTTGCCAGCTGCCTGATCGAAATCGTCCCGAATCTTAAATGAATTCCCAGATGAGAGGTTGCATCCAGGCCGGGATAATCGCGTCTTTTATCATAACTGCTGATCAGATCACGGTCTATCACCGGCATCGGGAAAGTTTGACCGGAATTGGCAAAACCCATGACGGACAAATCGGGCAAACGAATGATCTCCTGTCGAAATAAATTTTTCAAATATTTCTCCGAAGGATAAGCATTCAGGTAATCACCCCGTCCCTTGGTAAGCATGCTTTTCCACTTGTTGCTGTAAGGCGTAAAAACGGTGTACGGTCGTCCGTCTTCTTTCAAAACTTCCTGTTTTGAAAAAATAACCTGATCCTTATAGGAATGAAACGGGATATTCTTTTCATGCAGCATTTTTTCAATCTCCGCATCCCGTTCGCGCGCGTAAGGCTCGTAATCCTCATTGGTAAATACCTTACCGATGGAATATTTTTCATCGAGGGATGCAAAAACCTCTGTTGGCTTACCATAATAAATTTCCGGCGTGCTGTGATGCCGTGCCAGTTCCTTTATCAGTACGCTCAATGCCCGATGGATAAATTCCACCCTTGCATCTTTTTTGTTTTCAAGCCGGTCGAGGATGTTGCGATCAAAAATAAAAACTGGGAGAACCGGCAGGTCCGCTTTCAGCGCATGATAGAAACCGGCGTTGTCATATAATCGCAGGTCACGCCTGAACCAGAAAATATTCACCGAGTGCTTCATTCTTTGGCATCTTTCAATAATCGCACGAGCATCCCCGTTAGTTCACGTGAATAATAGGTATTATCTATGCAAATGACCGGCCTGACAGGGCGGATCGCGTTGGTGAGAAATATTTCCTCCATTTCAAAAATCATGTCTTTTGTAATAATTGTCTCTTCGATCTGGAAACCCAGCGAGGGCAATGTTTCCAACAGTTCGCGGCGTTTGGTACCCGCTACACATCCCTGCGACAGAGCAGGCGTAAACAACACTCCTTTCTGCACCATGAAGAGGTTGCTCGAACTGGCTTCGCAAATATTTCCACGGCTGTTCAAAATGATAGCATCATCAAATCCGTTTTCTTTTGCAAACTGAATCGCCATGGTATTCAAAAGATAATTATTCGTTTTCAGATTGCCGAGTATACCAGTTGACTTCATCTCTGCTTTATAAATAGTGAGCCTGAGCGGTGTCAGGTTTTCTTCAGGATAAGCAGCGGTTTCAATAATAAAAACGGGCTTGTTGCCGACGGGCAGTAGAACGGTCCCATCCTCCCTGAAAATATTCAGCCTTACACGGGCTTTGGCCGAAGACGAGTTGTTTTCACAAAGTTTGATTATTTCTTCTGAAATAAATGCCCTCGTAAATCCATCGGATAAATCAAATTGCAAAACAGTCAGGCCTTTAAACAGCCTGTCGAAATGAAAATCCAGATTTTCTATTTTCTGTCCATCCCAATACATGGTTTCAAAAACCCCGTCTCCAAATCTTAGGCTGCGATTGGCCGAAGTGGCTACCGGTGTTCGGGAGTCGATCAGGTTGCCGTTATAATTGATGCGAAGTTTCGGTTGATTTCTCATTGATGTTTCGAAGGTAGGGGGATAGCATGGTTTTGCATGGAACACTCTATTTGGAAGCGGACATAAACCGTTCGAATACGTGCAGTCTGATCAGACCGCACAAGGTATCTGTCTGATAATCAATTTATATTATTGTGGCACCATTTTACGCTTTAAGCTTAACGCTGAACGCCTAACGCCTTCGTCAAGCATTAAGCGTTCAGCTTTAATTTATGATAAAAAACTTCTTCATAATAGCATATCGTAATCTGAAACGGAACCGGATTTTTTCCGTGATCAATATACTGGGTCTCGCAACCGGAATGGCCAGCGCCATGCTGATCTTCTTATGGATAAACGATGAGATGGGTTTTGACCGGTTCCATGCAAAGGAGGACAGGTTATTTCAGGCTTACCGTGAAGAAACAAGCAATGGTCGTTCTGTAGTGATGGAAAATTCACCCAAGATTCTGGCCCACACGTTAAAAACTGAATTTCCGGAAATTGAGGATGTTGCGCGCTGGCAGAATACGAATTTTTTGCTTACCGTAGAGGACCATCATTTTAATGTGCCGGGCAATTTTACTGATTCGGGGTTTCTGAATATGTTCAGTTTCCCTACACTCGAAGGACCGCCGAACTACGCATTGAATGATCCGACCGGTATAGTAATTACGCAATCCCTGTCAAAAAGATTATTCGGAAACGAATCTGCCATCGGCAGGCAGATCAGGGTGGACAGTATCAATTTTTTCACCGTAAAATCCGTGTTAAAAGATCTTCCGGACAACACACAATTTCATTTTGAATACCTGCTTCCATGGTCCTATCAGCAAAAAATAGGATGGATCGACAATGGTTCCTGGGAGAATAATACCGTGCGAACGTTTTATACATTGAAACCGGGTGTTTCTGCAAACGCCTTTGATGCAAAAATAAAAAACCTGATCGTCGATCATACGAAGCACGAACAGACACCCGCCAATGACAGATTATTCGGACATCCGGCAGCTAAATGGCATCTTTATTCCACATTCGAAAATGGACGGGAAGCAGGTGGCAGAATTTCTGTTGTACGCCTTTTCAGCCTGATAGCCTCTTTTATATTATTGATCGCCTGTATCAATTTTATGAATCTGAGTACGGCACGTAGTGAAAAAAGGGCCAGGGAAGTTGGTATCCGGAAAGTGGTTGGCGCCGCAAAATCACTTCTGATCTGGCAGTTCCTGGCAGAATCAATGATGTTCAGTCTGATCGCCGGCACACTGGCAGTGCTCGTTGTAGAACTGAGTCTGCCTTCTTTTAACCTGCTCGTGAATAAACAACTCTTCATTGATTTCGGTAATTTTCATTTCTGGACGGCTGCCCTCGGGTTTATTGCTATCACAGGTATTCTGGCGGGAAGTTATCCCGCATTTTATCTCTCTTCATTTCAACCTATCAAAGTTTTAAAAGGTGTTTTGAAGAAAAGCCGTGAAGGCATCGCACCGCGACAATTCCTGGTGGTTCTTCAGTTTAGCTTCGCCATCGTATTGATCATTTCGACGATTGTTGTTCTTCAACAAATCCGGTATGCTCAGAACAGGGATTCCGGATATCAAAGAGATAATATCGTATATAATTTTATGCAGGGGGATGTAAGGAAAAATTATGAGATGATCCGGGATGAACTGATCAGTAACAGAGTGGCGACCGATGTCACGCGGACCAGTCAACCCATGACCCGCCACTGGTCTGACAGCTGGGGATTTCAGTGGACGGGCTCAAATATGGACGATCAAAAAACAGATTTTATCTTTTTTGCTTCTGACAACAAATTTGTGGAGACCATGGGATTGAAAATGATCGCGGGCCGGGATATCAATACATTGAGTTTTCCGACGGATTCCAATGCCATGTTGCTGAACGAATCCGCCATGAAAGCGATGCGGTTAAAAAATCCAATCGGCACGGAAGTCAGGATGGGCGATTCGCGCTGGCATGTAGTGGGTGTGATCAAAGATTTTATTTTGGAGTCTCCCTATGAGCCCGTCGCACCAATGATTATGGTCGGTCCTTCCAGTCTTTCTTTTTATGTACTAAACATGAAACTAAATCCTGCCAATATGGTTTCTGATAACCTGAAAAAAGCAGAGACGGTATTTAAGAAATATAATCCCTCCTATCCCTTCGAATATTATTTCCTTGACGAAGATTATGCAAACAAATTTGCAAACGAAAAACAAACCGGTCAACTGGCCGCGCTCTTTGCCGGGCTGACGATTTTTATCTCCTGTCTCGGATTATTTGGTTTGTCCAGCTTCACAGCCGAAAACAGGATAAAAGAAATTGGCATAAGGAAAGTGTTGGGTGCCTCTGTGCTCAGCATCACAAAATTATTATCCAGAGATTTTATAAGACTGATCCTGCTGTCCTTTCTCATTGCTTCACCATTAGCCTGGTGGGTCATGAATGAATGGCTTCAGTCATATCAATATCGCACTTCTGTGAGCTGGTGGATATTTGCTTTCACTTTATTGTTATCCGTTGCCATCGCTTTGATAACGATTAGTTTTCAGTCAGTCAAAGCAGCATTGATGAATCCGGCGAAAAGCCTGCGTTCGGAATAGTGTGGCGAATATGTAAGAGTAAAAAATGTTGGAATTCAAAAATAAATTGGAAATGACAATTTGAAAATGTGGGACAAATCGGTTGATGGTTGACAATTGAAAATTAAAAGATAACGCTTTAAGCTTAAAAAGTATGCTAAAGAACTATTTCATCATTGCTTTTCGAAATCTATGGAAACAAAAAGGATTTTCTGCTATCAATATCCTCGGCCTTGCATTGGGTTTGACATGCAGCCTGTTGATTTTATTGTGGGTAAAGGACGAACGTTCGGTTGATGCGTTTCATCAGAACGGAAAAAATCTGTATTATATCTACGAACGCAATCACCTGGGAGGGAAAATAGAGAGTTGGTACTGGACACAGGGACCGCTGGCAGAAGAATTAAAAAAAGAAATTCCGGAAATAAAAGCAGCCACTCCATTTTCATGGCCAACCGTCAGCACTTTTTCTGTGCACGATAAAATATTAAAACAAAACGGGTACAGTGCAGCTAATGACTTCTTTTCTATGTTTAGTTATCCGTTACTGGAGGGTCGCGCTGCTGATGCACTGAATTCACCCAACAGTATTTCTATTTCGAAAAAGATGGCGGCTGATTTCTTTGGAAGTCCCGCCGCCGCGATCGGAAAAACCATACGGTACGAAAACAAAAAAGACTTTACAGTGAAGGCTGTATTTGAGGATCTGCCCTCCCAGGTTTCTACTCCGTTTGATTATATCATCAGCTGGTCAGCTTACCTGGAAGAAAATGGATGGGCAAGGTATTATGGAAGTGTTGATCCGCGCACCGTTGTTCAATTGAGAGAGGGTGCGAATGCCATGGTCGTTGAAAAAAAAATAAAGTTTATCCTGGATAATTTTAATACCGAACTGGGAAAGGACAACCGCATAGAACTGGGCCTTCAGAAATTTGATCAGTACTATCTGCATTCTGAATTCAAAAACGGATATCCCGACAGTGGCCGGATCATCTATGTTCGTCTCTTTAGCCTGGTTGCCATTTTTATTTTACTGATCGCCTGCATCAACTTCATGAATCTGACCACCGCCCGATCCATGAAAAGGGCCAGAGAGATCGGTGTGCGAAAAGTAATGGGTGCGCTGCGTTCTGTATTGATCCCGCAGTTCATCGGCGAAGCGATACTAATGGCGATGATCGCCATGACTTGCGCACTGATACTCGCAAGCCTGGCTTTGCCGGCATTTAATCAACTGACTGGAAAACAAATTGTAATTCCATTCTCGCAGTATAGTTTCTGGATCAGCATACTCGGACTTTGTCTTGTTACCGGAATTTTTTCCGGCAGTTATCCTGCCTTCTATCTTTCTGCCTTTAATCCGGTACAGGTATTGAAGGGCACACTCAAATCAGGAACCGGTGCAATATGGTTTCGCAAGGGACTGGTGGTATTTCAATTCGTACTTTCCATCATTCTTATTATTTCCACGATCCTAATCTCGAGGCAGATACATTATGTGCAACATGCGGATATCGGATATAACCGGGAGAACTTGCTGTATATTCCCATTGAAGGAATGCTGGGTTCCAAAATCGATGTGTTTAATACAGAGGCCTCAAAACTGCCCGGCATAAAAAATGTGAGTGAATTGACCGAAGCTCCTACCGAGATGAACAATGGAACGCTGTCTGTCGGATGGTCCGGAAAAGATCCACGTGAGACCGTCCGCTTTATACAAGATGAAATCGGTCCGCATTTCATGCGCACGATGAATCTGAAACTGGTAGCGGGAAAAGAATTCCCATCGGATGGAACTTACGATTCGGTGGGCTGCATCTTAAATGAAACCGCCGTGAAACTGATGGGATATAAGGATCCGGTGGGAAAGCCCGTTTTTCGCGGTAATTATCGATGCCAGATCGTCGGAGTTGTGAAGGATTTCCATTTCCATTCGTTGCACGACCGCATCATGCCACTCATACTGGGTATGGGACGTTCGGGTAAGGATAGCCGTTATGCAACGATCCTGATACGCACAGAGGCTGGCAAAACGAAAACGGCGCTGGAAGGTTTGAAAAAATTATGTCATGAGCTCAATCCGGCTTTCCCGTTTAATTATAAATTTTCAGATGAAGAATACGCGAAGCTGTATAAAAGCGACCTGGTGATCGGTAATTTGTCGGTGATATTCGCCGGACTCGCAATTTTCATTTCCTGCCTGGGATTGCTGGGACTCTCCATATTTACTGCATCACAGCGCGTAAAAGAAATTGGTGTTCGAAAAGTACTGGGCGCCAGTGTCGGTTCATTATTTAATTTATTATCAAAAGAATTTTTGATGTTGGTGGGTCTTGCATTCGCCATCGCCGCTCCGCTGGGATGGTGGGCGATGGATAACTGGCTCAACAATTTCGCCTATCGCGCGCCAA
>DASXNJ010000098.1:0-8019 GCA_036495145.1 Puia sp. | reverse complement strand
GGCCTTACGCCTTACGCCTTACGCCTCCATTCACCACCGCGGAAAACCTGCATTACCGGCATTTCTCAAACAAAGCTCGTGGATAAACTGTAATTTTTTTACGACGGGCTCAGAAATCACGAAAGGGTAAAAATCGGAATATCCCATGCTGCGGCTAAGACTGTTCACCGCAAATGTGAGCGGAAGCCACCATTTGATAATCTGGTTAAAATCCGTCATATCATACGGATCCTGCTGAATACTCGCCTGTATGCCTTTGGTATCCTGAACGGTGTCTGGCTGAATTCGAATACCAAATGAGGAAGCAGTTTCAAGCGTATCCATGAGATGGAGATAATGGGCCCAGGTCTCGGCCCAATCCTCCCAGGAATGGGACGTGGCGTAAGCACTTATAAAATTTTCGCTCCAGTCAGGCGGTGCGCCGTTTTTGTAATAATTCTCAAGTGCTTTTGAATAGTCCAGTTCCTCATCACCAAACAGGGAACGGTAGTTTTGAATAGAATCAGAATTTCTAATCAGTACTTCCCAATAATAATGACCAATTTCGTGGCGAAAATGTCCCAGAAGCGTTCTGTATTGTTCCCTCAGATCCCGCTTATGTTTCGCTCTTTCCGCTTCATCCGCTTCATCAATGTTCAGGGTGATAACGCCATTATCATGACCTGTCATCACTTTTTCTTTTGGTGATGTATCTGCGAGAAAATCGAAAGCAATTCCGGCCTCTTCGTCCCCGATCTTTTTTTGCACCGGGAGACGCAACCTAAGCAACGAATAAATAAGACGATGTTTGGCAATCTCAATATTTTTCCATCTCTTCAGATTCTCGGGTTTATTGAGATCCGGTATGATCCGGTTCAGATCGCATGCCTGACAAAAAAGGCCGTCTGAAGTGGACGGAATCAGCCAGTTACAGGTGGAATATTCCGAATTTTTGCAATAGCGGAAATTTTGTGCTTTATTCTGAACATTGGTGAAGAGATTGTTTCCTTCTGTTTTCAGCGTTAGCAACGAAAGCGAACCGGCATCAAAGCCCAGTGAATATTTGCAGTTTAGACAGATATTATTTTCAAAATAGATCAGACTGTGACAATTACTACAGGTATAAAGTTTCATAATAAAAATTGGACCTATTATTATTCAATAACTATACCAGCGAAAAATTGTCAACTTGTTCTCTTCACCTCCACTGAAACCGTTAATTCGTGAGAACCGCTGCTGAGGATAATCCCGCCAAGAGGTGCAATATCTGCATAATCCCTTCCCCAGCCTATTGTAATATGCTGGTCTGAAACGATACAATTGTTTGTTGGATCAAAGTCGGTCCATCCCATGTCCGGAATGTAGAGACTAAACCACGCATGCGAAGCATCGGTACCAATTAGTTTTTCGACACCTTTAGGAGATACCGTTTCAATATATCCGCTGACATAACGGGCAGGCAAACCGAGAGAGCGAAGACAGGAAATGGCCAGATGTGCAAAATCCTGACATACACCCTTTCGTTCTTTCATTACCTGGGCCAGTGGTGTTGAGATGGTTGTATGTCCGGGTTTATATTCGAATTCATTATAGATTCGTTTTGTCAGATCTTCTGTTGCTTCAAACACAGATTTTCCTGGTTTGAATGAACGCATCGCAAATTCCAGTATCTCATCATTTGAAGCGGTCATGGGAGTTTCAAAGATATACTGCCTGATATCCATCGATTCAGCCTTGAGATTCTGTATCTCCATTTTTATTTCTTCGAGGCTGGCATTTCGGTATACATCCATTTTTATCTGACCGGTATGGTGTCGTTCCACCTCGGAAGTCACATTTACCGTGAGTTCCCAATGCTCCTTTTCGATGGAAAAGTAAATCACTTTATTACCAAAAAAATCTTCGTACTCGTTGATCCGGTCTGGTTTTGGTTCAATACGAATGCTGGTATTTTTGCAGATTTGTCCGCTGCTGTTGCGCGGGACAAGACGCGCGATATTATGACACAAACTCACTGGATCCTGGTAAGTATAAGTTGTTTTATGATGTATCGTATATTTCATTTTCGAATGTATCTGTAGGATTATCGAATGATGATTGTTTTGGATGTCATCTCATGTTTGAAAAAAGCTTTGGAAATAACACCCGGAATGGCGGATAATATCTGGAAAAGCCGGGAAAGAAATATTTCAAGATTGGTATATCCGTCATCGTCCGAAATTGAAAGATCCGTTTTGTTGGCGAGCTTGAGTAAAGTATCAGCTTCCAAAATAAGCCGTTCATATTCAGTCAGCGATTTACCTGCGTTATTTTTTGGCAGGTTTTGCAAATATGTTTTCAACCGGACAACCTGATAAGTCAAAGACCTTGGATTATTGGGATCAAAGAGCAAAAGATCTATTACCAGCAGATTTTGCAGCGGCCGCCTGTATTTATATCTGTAGTTCACAAGTCCTTCATTGCTCATTAAAACTGATTGCTGCAGATTATATTCCACCTGTTCGCTATATTTTTTCACCAGGTTTGTTCTCAGCATGGTGATTACTAAAAGACTCTGTTCGATTTTTCTTCCCACATCCAGCATAATCCAACCCTGTTCGCGGGAAATACTTTCGCGGTTCAGACCAATAAATGCAACGATGGATGTAATCAGGTTATCGAGTGCATGGATCATTTGCATGTGTCCATGGTGCGACAGGGGAATGCCGTTTTGCAATCCCTCTTCCATGCCGCGAATCACTCGCCAGGTATCGGTGGACCAATGATCACGCACTTCATGAATCGCTTTATGAAACTGTAAAAAATTATATTTGATGCCACCCACTCTCTTTTCATTGAATAAAACATCTTTTAATTCTTTCCAGGGATCAGCGAACAAATCATCTGCGTCTTCTCCGGCAAAACCGGGTAATGTGTAACTGTACTTTGTAAATGCTTCGAGCAAACTCCTTTCCGTTTGCCGGTTGATGTCCGTGATCAGTTTATTCCCTTCGGCGAGAAATTGCATAACCGTTCTCAGAAAACGCGCGTTACCCAATATGCGCTCTGTGTACCTGCCAACCCAAAATAAATTCTCGGCTGCATGGCTGGGTAACATATCATTATATGTTTCAACCATTGAGTCGGATGTTTCCTTCAGCACATTAACGACCCGACCCGGTTCCGGTGAAATAATCCAGGCGTCTTTGCTAAAACCACCGGACTGACTCGAAATGAGAAAATTTGTCGCATCAGCAGATGATCTGACCAGACCACCGGACATAGCCACATAGTCATTCTGGTTGCTGACCAAAAAACTTCTGAATAATACTTTCTGTGGTACAATTCTTCCTTCTATGAGCGATGGACTCAGCGAGATTTCCACTTTTTCCTGGCCTACATAGAGCGCAGGATTCAACCGGATTTGTTGTTTGCATGCTTCCAGCTGGCTTCCTGATAAAGACGCCCCATCGATGGAAGAACTGCCGGTTGCACTGCGGTGTATTTTTTTTATAACCAGTGTCTTGATATTCTCTAAAACATATTGAAGTTCCTGCGGCTGACCGCACCACCAGGAAGCAATCGTTGGCAGAATCAGGTCCTCATTTAAAAAATACCGCGAGATTGGCTGAAGGAAAGGCATCAGCCCAGGATTTTCGAGAACGCTGCTGCCCAGTGGATTGGCCATGCTCACATTTCCACTGCGCACGCATTGCAGTAATCCCGGTATGCCCAATTGGGAATCAGCTTTTAATTCAAGCGGATCGCAATAAATATCATCCACCCGGCGAAGGATAACGTCCACGCGCTCCAGGCCGCCCATAGTTTTCAGCCAGACATAATTGTCTTTTACAATGAGGTCATTGCCCTGCACCAACGTAAATCCAAGATGTGAAGAGAGATATGAATGTTCAAAATAAGTTTCATTGGAAGAACCCGGCGTCAAAATAACGATGCGTGGATTCAGGTTTTTGTGCGGGGCGATTTCATTCAAACCATTCCGGAGCGCATTGAAATAAGGAGAAAGATGACGAACTTTTAGTCCATCAAATAATTCAGGAATGACACGTGTCATCGTAGTTCTGTTTTCCAATGCATAACCTGATCCGGAGGGAGCCTGCGTCCGGTCATTGACAACCCAGAGTTTACCTTTCGTACTCTTGGCAATATCAGCCGAGTATAAAACCAATTGATGTTTACCAACCTGACGAATACCGCTGCAGGGTCTCAGAAAACCTGCATGATTATAAATAAGCTCCATCGGCAGGATACCTTCTTTTATCAGTTTTCTTTCTCCATAAATATCTTCCAGAATGAGATTGAGCAATTGCGCTCTTTGGGAAAGCCCTGTCTCAATGGAGGTCCATTCTTCTTTGCTGATTAAAAAAGGAATATTGTCCAGTTTCCAGGGACGGTTTAATCCATTCGGATCACCATAAATATTATATGTTACACCATTTTCCCTGAGCAGTCGTAGCGTGTCGGAATTACGCCCATTGATTTCTTCTTCACCAAGTCGTGAGTAGGTCGCAAAAAAAGTTTCCCAGTGAGGACGCACTTTCCCGTCGTCATCTAACAATTCACCGTATGATTGATGAATATTAAAATAATCTCTGAAAATCGGGTTTGCGAGTAGATTCGGGTTCATGGTTTCGAATCGTGTGAGCGGGCAGTCAGCTAACATCGGTTTAAAAATAGGGAAAATAGGGTTTATATTTAAGATCTGTTTTCAACATCCCGAGTGCATAAAAAGATATATGATAATTCTGCGGTTCTGCATCCAGGCGCCGGAAGGGTGCTGTGGGTTGACTATATCCGATCGTTTATTACAGTTCTTGTCGTTGCACATCACTCAACACTGGCTTATACGACATTTGCCCGGTTCAACCAGCATGCTTATATCCTTTCCACCCATCCCATCATAGATAACAAACGATGGATCGGGCTGGATATTTTCGAAAACTTCAATGATGTTTTTTTTATGGCCCTCATGTTTTTGATCGGGGGGTTTTTTGTTGCGAAGGGATTGGAAAAAAAAGGAACTCGGTCGTTTATTCGCGACCGGTTCTACAGACTATTCATACCTTTTGTTGTGGCAGTCAGCAGTTTGATGCTGATTGCTTACTACCCGGCTTATCTGAATGAACACCCGGAGGGTGGGCTAAGGAATTTCCTTGCAGATTTCTTTTTCGTTGAAGGCTGGCCTCCCGGTCCACCCTGGTTTATCTGGGTGCTTTTTTTATTCAATGTAGTCTTCGCCGTTTTTAGCAGATCGTTTATTCCCTTTGTACGTAGGGTTGAAAACAAATTGCAAAGCTGGGCGGATCATCCACTCCGGGTTGCCTTACTGATTTATATGATGGTATGGTTACTATATGTACCGGCTTCCTGGATTTTTGGCGCTTATTCATGGAAAGGCGTTGGTCCATTTGTATTTCAGGAAAGCCGGCTATTGCTTTATTTTGGCTTTTTTATTTTTGGAAGCGTACTCGGCGTGGCAAATATTGAAAAAGGATTATTTTCTCCCGATTCGCGATTTATGAAGTATTGGCCGGTTTGGCTCGGCGCCTGTATTCTGTTCTACCTTTTTTTACTCGGGCTGGAAGAATTGGGCAGGGAAGGATTCGGGAAAAAACTTGGTGAATGGCCATCCAAAATAATATACGGATCTGTATATGCCGGTTCGACCTGCTTCAGTTCCCTCGCGTTGCTGTCACTTTTCCGGAAATTTATTACACGGGTAAACGCTGTCTGGGATTCGCTTACCGGAAATGCCTATTGTATTTACCTGATCCATTATATTTTTGTATTATGGTGTCAGTACGGATTATTGAATTTGGATATACCGGCATTCATTAAATTCCTGATTACATTTATCGTTTCATTACTCGTCAGCTGGCAGGTCAGTATTTTATTAAGAAAAATTCCTGTTGTGAAAAAATATGTTTAATGCAGAAAGCGTAAGGCTTAAGGCTCATTTGACAATTAACAATTAAAAATGTATGCGAAAATTTAAATTAGGTATTTACCTCATTCTGTTTGTCATTTCACTTGCTTCCAGTGCCCAATCCGGAACATCCCTGCCGCGGAGTACGCCGGAAGCAGAGGGTGTTTCTTCCGCCGGCATTTTGAAATTTATAAATGCTTCTGAGGCAAGTAAAAACGAAATGCATAGTTTCATGGTCCTCCGCCATGGAAAAGTAATCGCCGAAGGATGGTGGGATCCTTATAAACCGTCCCTTCGACACACACTCTATTCTGCCAGTAAAACATTTATTTCAACAGCTGTGGGATTCGCAGTGAGCGAAAACAAACTCAAACTTTCGGATAAAGTCATTTCATTTTTCCCCCATGAATTACCGGATACGATCTCTGCAAATCTTGCGTCACTGACCATCAGGGATATGCTCATCATGTCAGACGGCATGGATCCGGAACCCAGTGCGTTGGCGAGAAATTCAAAGAATTGGGTAAAGGCATTTTTAGCAACGCCCATTGTAAATAAACCAGGCACCGTGTTTTTATATAATTCCCTGGGCACTTTTATGTTATCTGCCATCCTTCAAAAAGTGACCGGTCAAAAAGTACTTGAATACCTGAAACCTCGACTATTCGATCCGTTGGGTATTTCAGGAATGGATTGGGAAGAAAATCTGGCGGGTATCAATACGGGTGGCTGGGGTTTGCGTGTAAAAACCGAGGACATGGCAAAACTCGGACAGCTTTATCTTCAAAAAGGATTATGGAATGGAAATCAGATTATTCCATCATCCTGGATTGAAGAAGCAACGACTGCAAAAATTATCCAGCATCCCGGTTTACCGCAATCAAAAAAAGATTCCAGTGACTGGGAACAGGGTTATGGTTACCAAATATGGCGAAGCCGCCATCATTCTTATCGCGCAGATGGCGCATTCGGACAGTATATTCTTGTCTTGCCCGGTTTGGATGCTGTGATTGCCATACAGGAAGAAACGCACAACATGCAGGACGAATTAAACCTCGTTTGGGATTATCTTCTGCCGGCATTTAAAAAAGATAAACTACCGGAAGATCCAAAATCTCAAAGCGCTTTGAAAGCAAAATCATCGAACCTGGCCCTCTTACCGGAGTCGGGAAGTTTTACTTCCCTTAATACAAATAAAAATCTGATCAAATATTTCGTACTCGAACCGAACGACAATCATATTTCGTCAGTCAGTATTCAGATTCGCGATAGCATTTGTCATTTTATCCTCAACGCCGGAACCGATACCTATGATCTTTTTTTTGGAGCAGGTTTCTGGAAAAGAGCACAAACAAATAAGCCGGGACCTTATGCGGTATCAGAGGCAATGGAAAACTGGGCCATTCTTTCCCCATATAAAGTAGCCGGAAACTTCTTCTGGCGGGATGATCAGACCCTGGTAATGCAAATGCGCTATATCGAGAGCCCGCACACGGAAATATTTACCTGTCATTTTGATGGCAAACAAATATCTGTGGACATCGAACGAAGTTTCGATTACGGAACCAAGAAATCGGTGATGGCGGGCGTTCAGAAATAGCGTTATGCGGGAGGCGGGAGGCAGGAAGCACGAAGCAGGAGGCTGGAAGCAGGAAGCGGGAAGCAGGAAGCGGGAAGCCGGAAGCGGGAAGCTGGAGGCTGGAAGCTTGAAGCGGCAAGCTTGAAACTTGGCTCTCCTAGCTTCATGCCTCCAGCCTCCAGCCCCCAGCCTTAAGCCTTACGCCTTACGCCTTACGCCTTCAATACTTATAAATAGCATAACCCCACGGCTCCATCTTCCAGGATTTATTACCCAACGGTTCATTCTTTCCCATAAAGACGTTGAACGGATTTCCGTTTAGTGATTTATCACTGACGGTTATGGTTTGTTCTCTATCCGAAAGATTCAGTATGACAAAAATTTTGTTTCCTTCTTTTTGCCTTACATAAGCGTAAAGTGCGCGGTCGTCGCCTACTTTTACTTTTCGGAAAGATGCATTGGCAGCAAGTGCCGGATTATTTTTACGTAAGATTAGTAGAGTTTTATAAAAATGCGCCCTTCCGTATTTTCCAAA
>DASXNJ010000097.1:0-3356 GCA_036495145.1 Puia sp. | reverse complement strand
ACCGGTAGTGCCTTGCCTTTGACGGGTGTGCGGGCATTCCCGGGATTTTGCACTACGCCTACGTCCACGGGTGCATCATTCATGTAATTTTCCACGCCCTCTCCATATACAAAGGAACCGCGGAAGACATCGTTCTTTGTGATATTGAGGACCGTGCTCAGGTGCAGGCCCCAGCCTACTACGCTTCCACTTTCGTCGTAAGGTGAATTTACAGACTGATCTGTCCACTGAATGGATCGCAACATACCTGCCAGCTGAACATGTCCCCAATCGCCGGACTTTTTAAAATGCGCAGAAAGATCTGGAAATGGGAAACGAGGCGATATGCTGTCAAGTAAATCTCCGATCCGGTCCCGCGCGACCGTCGCGTCTGCACTGGCGCCCGGTCTTTCCAGGGCTATGAACAATTCGTTATCACCTTTCATTGCGGCATATCTGATCTGGACATTCCTGAAGAATACCATTCCCGTCGGTCCCCAGTATTCCATCGTGTTCGGAAAAACATCGCCATCCATGAACGGCGTGTTGGCCTGACCCACCAGTAATCGGCCCACTTCACCATAGGCATTGCGGACCCTCATGGTGGTCTGTCCTTCGTCCACTCCCACACCAAAAAGATCGAAATCAAAAACCGCAGTCATTTCGCCGGCAGGCGTAGGTATATATCCCTTTACACCAAACCTTGTCTGGCGCACGCTGAAATAAGCGTTGCCATTGGATCCGAACTGATCTTTTGAAACCGGAAGCCTGGTAACCCGCAGGGCATCAAACCATGCCGGGTTGATCTGATCGAAATTATATCCCATATCCGTCATGGCGAATCCGTAGATTTCAAGACTCCTGACTTTAGTGGTATCCTGCGCCGACGCAGTAAAAACTGTTGCGATAACTGAAATAAAAAGTAATTTAAATTTCATAACCTAATTGTTTTGGTGTCAAAATATTTCGTCTGCCGGGCAGATGATGTTCCATACCAGATGAGTTGAAACCCGAATTCAATTTTAATTACCCGTCAACATGTCAAAACATTTGATTGCAGAGTAATGCTTCAGACTACTATCAGAGATTTAAGGGATAAACCTTGTCCAATGAAAACTTCAGTGATCAGCTTAAAACACGATTTAATCGGTCTAACGCTTCAAATACTGAGCAGAGACTTCAAAAATATTTCTCATTGGGTGGAATAGATTAGATTATTTTCGGAAAAGCAGGGAATGGATCAGATTAATTAAATTCAATATCTCGACGCAAACTCGCGAAATCATTTTCACTCACGGAATATCGAGAGTAAATTATAATATTTTTTACATACTGCATGAATAAATGAGGTATTAAAATTAAAATTAGGATCTAACTGTTATTAAAACTATTTTCAATTATATACCGACGCCTAAATACTAACCGCTCAAAAAAACTTTTAAAGATTATAATTAACCGGTAATTTGAACATGGAACCTTTGTAAACATTGGCGATGATGACTGATCAATAAACCAACTTATGCAAACTTTCATAAAGATTCTATTGATCTTCGCTGTCATACTGATCTGGGGTCTAATCATTTGGAATATCGAATCAGCTACCGGTGTTAAACCAAGCAGGTCACTACTGGTTGCCATAGTAACTATCTTAATGATCATTTTGGTACGGGCGATCTGGAGATGGAAAACTGTCCGGGAGAAACGTTAATACATTGCATTCTTTCCTGACCCTTTGGATGAACGGAAGATTTTCCGGCAAATGATAATTTCTTAGCCATAGAACTTTAAACTTTGTATCACCATTTCATAACAATCAAACATAATAACATGAAAAAGTTATTCATATTCGGCAGCATGTTGCTTTTCCTCTTTGAAACCACACTGGCTCAAAATTCTCAAAAGACAAACCTCAGTTTACAGGTTTCCGCAGCAGCAGAGGCCAACCGTGCCGCTCTCGCGGGTTATGTATGGACAAGGACAGTTACAGTATTTGAAGGAGGGGAATTGAAATTAACAACTGTGAGTTCATTGTCTGTTGGAGCCGATGGAAAAATGATCACGACGGTCGTTTCATCAAAGCCGGCAAAAGAACCAAAAAGTGGAATTTTTGGGGACAAAGACAGAAAGAAATTAAAGGATCTGCAATCATATGTCGACGAAGCGGTAACTGAAGCTCAGGGATATATTTATATGAGCAAAGGAAAAATGGTGGATTTTTTTGACAAGGCGACGATAACTCCTACTGGTAATAACTTTAAAGTGACGGGCACGAACGTAAATAAAACCGGGGATACACTCACCATGACTATCACCAAAAAAAATCTGGCTTATATAAGCAAATCATTCAAATCAAGTTTAGCAAATAATGATCCTGTTTCAGGTTCGGTAAATTATAAAACATTTACAAACGGACTGACTGCAATTGATAACGGTAATTTAATATTACCGGCGAAAAAAATAAAGCTGCATCTTATTAATTCCGCCTATGCTAAAAAGATGAATTAATAGGCCAGTACTTTGGCCATATTTAGTAAATCATCAGGAACATGCTGTTTTGCTTTGACTGATTTTTCCAAAGGTGTCAATTGTATTTTATCGTTTACAATGCCCACCATCACATTAGACTGACCTTCCATCAGGCATCCAATGGCAGCATAACCCATCCGGCTGGCAATCAATCTGTCCATACAACTCGGCGGTCCGCCGCGTTGTATGTGACCGAGTATGGCAACCCGGGTATCCATATTCGGTAGTTTTTGTTTTACCAGCTTCGCCAAATCATCAGCTCCTCCAAAATCATCTCCTTCGGCAACGATGATCAGGTTCACCAGTTTTTTTCTTTTTTCCCTTTCCTTCAGCGATCCGATCAGTTCATCAATATCTGTTTTATGTTCGGGAATCAGAATGCTCATGGCACCGGTTGTGATGCCACTGTGTAATGCAATATAACCGGCATCCCGGCCCATGACTTCAACAATGAAAAGGCGGTCGTGTGCATCGGCAGTGTCACGGATTCTATCAATAGAGGTTACAGCTGTATTCACTGCCGTGTCAAAACCAATGGTAAAATCTGTTCCTGCAATATCTTTATCAATCGTGCCGGGTAAGCCGATGCAGGGAATATCAAATTCCTGGCCGAAACGATTCGCTCCCTGAAAGGAACCATCTCCCCCGATAATGACCAGGCCATTAATACCCAGATTTTTTAAATTTTCGTACGATTTCTTCCGGCCCTCGTATTCCATAAATTCTTTGCAACGGGCCGATTTCAAAATGGTTCCTCCACGCTGTATGATATTAGCGACACTTTTGGAATGTAACGGGACAATATCGTTTTCTATCATCCCCATGAAACCACGCATGATACCAAACATTTC
>DASXNJ010000096.1:0-2317 GCA_036495145.1 Puia sp. | reverse complement strand
TTGTGAAAGAAAAGCCAATAAGAAACCGGCTAGTACCGCGTACTTTTTCCCTATCATAGACTGAAGTTTGTAATGAAGAACGTGATTAAAACAATACTACACTTTCACAAAAATATAAGTTAAAGTGTAATTTGCAAACTTTTACTACTAAATAAGCTGGAAACCACAGAATTGTAGAGAATATTGCCAATTCATCCAGATGTATGCCAGTATTTCACTCCGCGGGAGCAGAAAGTAGTAATTTGGCGGTCATTTTATGCTACTAGCCCAATCATTACTTAAGGAAGAATTGATTGTTTTTGAAAAAAAATTCCGGGAGGCGGTCAAATCCCAGGCACCCCTCTTGGACCGGATCATGCGTTTTATCGTAAACCGGAAAGGGAAACAGCTCCGGCCCATGTTTGTATTTTTATCGGCCCGTTTATGCGGTCCTATCAATGAGTCCACTTACCGCGCTGCATCCCTTGTTGAACTTCTTCATACAGCTACACTGGTTCATGACGATGTTGTAGATGAATCACTGGAAAGGAGAGGGTTTTTTTCCACCTATGCTTTATGGAAAAACAAGATCTCCGTATTGGTGGGTGACTACCTGCTGGCTAAGGGTTTACTACTATCGCTGGATCACAGCGATTTCAGAATTTTGCAATTATTGTCTGGAGCTGTGCGAAAAATGAGTGAGGGGGAACTGTTGCAGATTGAAAAAGCCAGGACTTTAAACCTCGAAGAGCAGGTTTACTTTGAGATCATTCGGAATAAAACAGCTTCCCTGCTTGCATCATCCTGCGCCGCCGGTGCTTTTTCTTCCAGCGGCGACGAATCAGTGACTGAAAAATTAAATTGTTTCGGTGAAGCCGTGGGTGTCGCTTTTCAGATAAAGGACGATTTGTTTGATTATGGAAATGAAAATACCGGCAAACCTACCGGCAACGATCTGAAGGAAAAAAAACTGACCCTGCCACTGATTTATACCTTAAATACTGTCAGCAAAAGTCTTCGCAGGGAACTGATATATATTATAAAAAACCAGAATCGCGATGCTGAGAAAATAAAATATGTGATAGGTCATGTTGTGAAAGCCGGCGGAATACGTTATGCGACTGAAAAAATGTATGAATACCGCGATGAAGCGCTTCGGATATTATATGAATTTGAAGATGGTGATGTTCGCCGGGCACTTGAGGAATTGGTTCGGTTTACGACAGACAGAAGATATTAATGTGGTGAATGTGGAAGAGTGGGAGTTTAAGAATTCAAAATTAAAATTGCAAATGACAATTTGAAAATCTAATTGTCTCACTTAAATTATCAACAGTCAACCGTTAACCATCAACTGTCATACGCCAACCGCTACTGAATGGAGAAGAGATGGAAAATAAAAAACCCTGACGAAGGCAAAACAAAAATTCTTGCAGAGTCCCTGAAGGTTCATCTTTTGATAAGCCGGATACTGGTTGGCAGGGGAATTGAAAATTTTGAAGAAGCAAAAAAATATTTCCGTCCCGACATCCCCCAACTGCACGATCCCTTTCTAATGAAGGATATGGATGCGGCAGTCGACAGAATTCTGTTGGCACTGGATCAAAAACAAAAAATTCTGATCTTCGGAGATTATGATGTGGATGGAACCAGCTCTGTCGCCCTGATGGTTCAAATGCTTCGCAAAATCGGCGATCCCGATCATATTGAATTTTATATCCCACACCGGCAGCGTGAAGGTTATGGTGTTTCAAAAGCCGGAATCGATTTTGCCAGAGAGCATTCGTTTGGATTGATTATTTCAGTTGACTGCGGAATAAAATCCGTCGATCTGGTGGCATATGCAAAGGCCCATGGAATTGATTTTATCATTTGCGACCATCATCTGCCTGACATCATTTTGCCGGAAGCCATAGCGATACTCAATCCGAAACAAAAAGATTGCGCCTATCCGTATAAAGAACTCTGCGGTTGCGGAGTGGCCTTCAAATTAATCACTGCCTTGTGCCGGAAACTGAATCTTCCGGAAGAAAATTATCTGGTCTATCTGGATCTGGTGGCGATTGCAATTGCCGCGGATATTGTTCCTATGACAGGAGAAAACCGGGCTCTTTGTTTTTTAGGATTGAAAAAAATAAATGAAAATCCAAATCATGGCATTCACGCATTAATGACTTTGAGTTCACTCTCTCAGCCGGCTTCTATCACGTCACTGGTATTTACGATTGCGCCGCGGGTGAATGCCGCGGGAAGAATGGATGATGCCAGAAAGGCCGTGATGATGTTTATCTCCCGTGATTATGATGAAGCGTTATTTTACGGCAAACAATTGCACGCC
>DASXNJ010000095.1:0-17561 GCA_036495145.1 Puia sp. | reverse complement strand
TTAAAACTCAGGTCAGCATAGTGCCTGAGAATGATGACTTCGCGCTGATCTTCAGGAAGAAGGTCCAGCATCCGTCGTACACGGTCGTGGCTTTGTCTCTTCATGATTTTTACATCAGCACCGTCTTCGGTAAAGTTGATGACTTCGAAAATATCCCGGTCATCGCTTGTTTTGATGGCAGGAGTTCTTTTCACCTTGCGGAAATGGTCTACGCAAAGATTGTGAGCAATGCGCATTGCCCAGGGAAGGAATTTACCTTCTTCTGTATATCGCCCACCACGTATGGTGTCGATAATCTTAATCAGAACATCCTGGAAAATGTCCTCAGCCAGATACTTGTCTTTGACGAGGAAGAGAATGGAAGTGTACAGCTTGTCCTTGTGGCGGATTACCAGGGCTTCTAGCGCCTGTAAATCGCCGTCGCGAAACGAATGGATTAATTCATGATCGGTTTTCGTGCGTAGCGAATTCATAAACTTCTACGGTTTTTAAAGGTGATAGGATATATATGTTGGATTTATAAAAAAAAATACTTGGCTTTTCGGTGTAGAAGTTCTTACTCTATAAAATTATTTTATTGTGTTCTTAAATGTTAATCCGAATTTAAAGATATACAATTTTTGGAAAAAACAACATTTTGGGAAAATAATTTGTTATTGAGGTTCCCATCGTTCTTTCCCCGTTTGGGAAACACTGGCTAATTGTTTCACTTCCAATATATTTGTTTTCCCAATTATGTCAATTACAACCAGGGTCAAAAAGCCTTCATCCATACCCGCACCCCTTTCCACCCGAAATTCTATTGAAATAAAAGGTGCCAGGGTACATAATCTGAAGAATATTTCAGTCGACTTTCCACGCAATAAATTTATTGTGGTAACCGGTGTATCAGGTTCGGGAAAATCTTCGTTGACGATCGATACTCTTTTTGCAGAAGGCCAGCGGCGCTATGCTGAAAGTCTGAGTTCATATGCACGCCAGTTTATGGCGAGAATGGATAAGCCCGATGTGGATTATATCAAAGGACTTTGTCCGGCGATTGCCATCGAGCAGAAAGTAACCACACGCACCCCCCGCTCTACCGTTGGCTCCATGACGGAGCTTTATGATTACCTGCGTCTGCTATTTGCCCGGGTGGGCATTACGTATTCGCCGGTTTCGGGAAACATTGTAAAGAAGAATGACGTGAAGGATGTGATTTCCGCCATGCAGGCAAGACCGGCTGGTGACAGGATTTTGATCCTTGTTCCTTTTAAACAGCATACAAACCGCAACGCAACGGAAGAGTTAAACATTCTTTTGCAGAAAGGATTCAGCCGGTTATATATAAATAAGGAGACCGTGCGTATTGAAGATCTTCTGCCAAATTCCCCCGACACAAAAGCAAAGAAGCTGGAACCAAAGATTCCAAAGAATGATTCCTATCTTTTGGTAGACCGCATCGTTGTCAAGGAATTTGACGAAGACGATCAGCACCGCCTGGCCGATTCTGTCGGGACGGCATTTTATGAGGGGGATGGACAGATGATTCTTGAAATCAATGGAACGGAAAAGCTGGCCTTCACAAACCGGTTTGAAATGGACGGGATAAAATTTGAGGAACCCGTCCCAAACCTGTTTTCTTTTAATAACCCCTATGGCGCATGCCCGACATGCGAAGGATTTGGTCAGGTACTGGGAATCGATGCGGATCTGGTGATACCGGATAAAAGGCTGAGTTTATATGAAGGCGCCGTCGCACCCTGGAAAGGGGAGAAATTGAGCGCCTGGAAGGATCATTTTATAAAAGCTTCAAAAAAATACGATTTCCCCATTCATAAACCGGTAATCGATCTCACAAAGGCCCAGTACCAGTTACTATGGGAGGGTAATAAAGAAGTCAACGGGATCAACGATTTCTTTAAAGAAGTGGAAAGGAACCTGTACAAGGTTCAGTACCGGGTTTTGCTTTCCCGTTACAGGGGACGTACCAGTTGCCCTGACTGTAGGGGCTACCGGCTGAGACCTGAAGCCCTCTACGTGAGGATCGGGGATCTTCACATAGGAGAAATATGTGAAATGCCTGTGGGTAAATTGTTTGAATGGTTCGAAAATATTTCTCTTAGTAAATTTCAGCTCCAGGTGGCCAAACGGATACTGATTGAGATAAAAAACAGGCTGAAAACCTTACTGGACGTGGGTTTGGGGTATTTGACACTGAACCGCCTCGCAAATTCTCTCAGCGGAGGCGAAAGTCAGCGGATTCAGCTCACCAGATCACTGGGAAGTAACCTGACCAACTCATTATATATACTGGACGAACCTTCCATTGGCCTTCATTCACGAGATACAAAACGACTCATTTCCGTATTAAAAGAATTGCGTGATTTGGGAAACACGGTGGTGGTCGTTGAACATGATGAGATGATGATGCGTGAAGCGGATTATATTATTGACATGGGTCCACTTGCCAGTCATCTGGGTGGGGAAGTAGTGGCAGCAGGAAATTATGATACCATTATAAAAAATGAAAATAGTTTAACAGGAAAATATTTGCGTGGCGATTTGAAAATAGAACCCCCGGCTAAAATTCGCAAGCCTGGAAAATTTATCGTCGTAAATGGAGCGAGGCATAATAATTTAAAAAATATCAGCGTATCATTTCCGCTAAATGTTCTTTGTGTGGTGAGCGGTGTAAGCGGCAGCGGCAAAACGACACTGGTAAAACAAATTCTCTATCCTGCGCTTCAAAAGATAAAAGGCGAGTTCGCAGATAAAGTGGGCATGCATTCATCCATAACCGGCGACGTGGATGCTATCAGTCAGATTGAACTGGTAGATCAAAATCCGATCGGTAAATCATCACGCAGCAATCCGGTGACCTACGTAAAGGCATACGACGAAATTCGCGAGTTATTTTCAAAACAGCCTCTGAGCAAGTTGCGCGGTTTTCAGCCCAGACATTTTTCTTTTAACGTGGATGGGGGTCGCTGTGATACCTGCAAAGGCGAAGGTGAACAGGTTGTGGAAATGCAATTCCTTGCCGATGTACACCTGACCTGTGAAGTTTGCAGAGGAAAAAGATTTAAAGAGGAAGTGCTCGAAGTGCATTATCGTGAGAGAAATATCCACGATGTTTTGGAAATGAGTGTGGACGATGCACTGGAATTCTTTAAGGATGAAAAAGAAATATTGCAAAAATTAAAACCACTCAGTAGTGTGGGTCTGGGATATGTCAAACTGGGACAGTCATCCGATACTTTGTCCGGCGGTGAAGCTCAAAGAGTGAAACTTGCTTCTTTTCTCGGCAAGGGGAGAAGCCTGGGTCACATACTTTTTATTTTTGATGAGCCGACAACGGGACTTCATTTTCACGATATCAAAAAACTACTGACTTCATTCAGTGCGCTGATTGATCAGGGTCATTCTGTACTGGTTGTAGAGCACAATACTGATGTGATAAATTCTGCAGACTGGGTTATAGATCTCGGCCCGGAAGCAGGCGAAGACGGCGGAAACCTTGTCTACGAGGGCGTTCCAGCGGGATTGAAGAAAGTGAAAGCGAGTTATACGGGGAAATATCTTTAGGCAAGTATAGAAGTCTGGAAGTATGGAAGTTTGGAAGTGTAATTTGGGAATTTGCTTTATCGGGTAATCATTTTCAGGCAATGCCAAAACATCCAAACGTTAAGGTCCGGACAAGTATATCCGTTCTCTGCCTGCTCTATTCTTTCGGGTAAACCAGCTTTCATAATATCCATCCTCTTCACCAGAATTGCTTTTGTAATATCCAACTTTTTGATTCCATCGATTTTGTTTTCCGTAGTGTCCGGAAAATAATAAATTAATAATCGAAGTTCACTTTTACCGTTTCCAGGTTTACCTGAATTTAGAGATAAATACATCTGACCCGTTTCGCGGTTACCGGATCCCTATTTTATTTCAGTGGGTCTGATGCCAAATGGTATTAGGATTCTCCCACATATCAAAAAAATATTTAAATACCGGGATCACGCATCAGGTGAAACGCTCAGTTGATCAAAAAATAATTTTCCTTTTCGGGGCAGACCATTTTATTCCACCAGCTGCGGATCGTTTCGATAATTAATTGTCCCCAGTCAGTGCCTGGATGTTGAAGTGTAAGGCCGTATTCCATGATTCTTTTTTTTGATGATCAAAAATAGAATCATGTTTGTGGGTTGACAAAGCATCTTAGGTAATGGTCCTGAATCAACCGGTGAAAAGTTGTTTTAAGGCGGTAAAATTTTTTTACCGCCTTAACAACTATAAACAAAATGATAATGAACTAAGAAGAGTGGGAATTATTTCACATGTTTGTTCAAAGCGCCGGCCATTTCAAACATGGATATCTGATCTTTTACGAAAATAGGTTTCAGATTTGCATCTGCATTAATCATGCGTTTGTTTGCCTTATCCTGCAGGTCGTTTTTCTTAATATATACCCAGATTTTTTTTACGATTTCAGTTCTGGGCAACGGTTTGTTTCCTACAACTTTTGCCAGCGCATCACTAACAGTGAGTGGTGTCATGAAAGCTGCATTTGGTTTCCTCGCGGTTTTTTTCTTGGCTGCTTTTTTCGGAGCTGCTTTTTTGGCTGCTTTTTTCGGAGCTGCTTTTTTTGCTGCTTTCTTCGGAGCTGCTTTTTTTACTGCTTTTTTAGCTGCTTTCTTTGGTGCTTTTTTTGCAACTTTCTTAGCTGCTTTTTTAGCTGACTTTGCCATAATGAGAAATATTTAATGGGTTATCAAAAAGTTAGTAATTCAAATTTAAGTTTTTTTATATAAGCAAAAAGTATTCATCCTTATTTTGACTGATACCAGACAGGCAAATGCCACCTGTAGCGGATGCCCAGCATGCGGGTGGTAAATATTAAAATGACGGAGATGGCTGCGGCAACCTCGCCCGGAATGGGCAAATCACTAAGTAAAAAATATGCGATACCTCCCAAAATGGATGCGGACGCATAAATATCCTTCTGAAAAATCAACGGAACTTTATTGAGAACGATATCGCGTATAACGCCACCAAAGCAGCCGGTCATAGTCCCTAACGCAATACAAATACCCGGACTTAAATGATATAAAAGGCCTTTTTGAATGCCGATGATTGTAAAAAGACCCAGACCGAGGGCGTCAAATGAGGTTAGGAGGAATTGAAACTTTTTAAACCGGCGACCAAAAAAAAGCGTACCGGCTGCACCCGCGAGGATTACCCAGGCAGTTTTCGGATTCTGCAGCCATTCAACAGGTGTATTTCCAATGAGCAGGTCGCGTATTGTACCACCCCCGATCGCAGTAATAAAAGCGAGAATCAGCACACCGAAAGGGTCCAGTTTCTTTTCCATGGCTGCAAAGGAACCCGAGACCGCAAAACTGAATGTGCCCAGTATGTCGATGAAATCCGCAAAGGGAAAGAACATAAAAGTCTGTTTGGAAAGGCCTACCTCAGTCTGTTAAGGCTCTTCACCAGTTTCTGGTCCCTGTAAATTCCCCGCCAGGCCAGAAAAAAGAGAATGGGAATCGCAAATACAAATACAGATGAAATGGTATGACTTCCCTGGTTTTCAACAAACCGGTGGATCGCTTTCAAGTAAAGAAAGATATTGAGGAACGAAAACAGAATACCCAAAACGGCGAGACGGGCCTGAAGTTTCCTGTTTTTATATAAAAAAATATCTATGGCCGCGATACAGGCAATGACGATCGTTACGATCAGGATCCATATGTTAAATGTAGCTGTCAGGTATTGAAAGCTGACCGGCTGACCCGGAATTTCAATGTTCCCGCTATAGAAGGAAAACTGCTTTATCGTCAGAACAGCACAAATGGCGGCCAGGAGGAGCCAGATGGATTGCATTCTTTGTAACATGAAACAGAATTTATTTCAGATCCAAGTTATTCAAAATTATTCACTCCGGACTTGAGGAGGCATATTTAGCGACTGGATTTTATGGAAGTTCCGGATATAACGGAAACTGTTTCATATGGGTGTTTATTTTCTTCCGGATATCAGCCAGCACGGAATCATCTTCAGCATGTATGATCGCTTCATCGATAAAATCAACGATTGCGCTCATATGCTCTGCCATCATGCCCCTTGTAGTAACGGCGGGAACTCCCACACGAATACCGGATGTGATAAACGCGCTTTTGTCATCGAAAGGAACCATATTCTTATTAACTGTGATATCGGCCTTACCCAACGCGATCTCGGCTTTTTTCCCACTGATATTTTTATTTCTGAGGTCTATCAGCATTAAATGATTATCCGTTCCACCAGAGACAATATTGTAACCCTTCCGGCTGAAACAGGCACTCATGGCCTGCGCATTCACAATGATCTGTTTGGCGTACACCGTAAATTCATCTGATAATATTTCGCCAAAGGAAATGGCTTTTGCGGCTATAACATGTTCAAGCGGTCCACCCTGGATGCCTGGAAATACAGCCATATCAAGCAGATTACTCATTGGCCGGATATTTCCTTTATTGTCTTTTAATCCAAACGGATTATCAAAGTCTTTTTTCATCATAATAATTCCACCCCTTGGTCCGCGAAGAGTTTTGTGTGTGGTAGAAGTTACAATATGGCAGTTTTCAAAGGGAGAATTAAGCAGTTGTTTTGCTATGAGACCCGCGGGGTGGGCCATATCACACATCACTAACGCGCCAACCTGATCTGCAATCTGCCGGATATATGAATAGTCCCAGTCACGACTGTATGCCGATGCACCACAGATAATGAGTTTGGGTTTCTCCTGTTTTGCCACTCTTTCCATGCTCTCATAATCCACACGACCATTTTCTTTTTTTACACCGTAAAAATGCGGCTGATAAAGTTTGCCAGAAAAATTCACAGAAGATCCATGAGTCAGATGACCTCCCATACTCAGATCAAGACCCAATATCTTATCTCCTGGTTGCAAAACGGCGAGACAAACGGCTGCATTGGCCTGGGCTCCGCTATGCGGCTGTACGTTCGCATAATCGCAATTGAACACCTGTTTTAACCTGTCAATGGCCAGCTGTTCTGTCTGGTCTACGATTTCACAACCGCCATAATAACGGCGTCCGGGATACCCTTCTGCGTATTTATTGGTCATCACATTTCCCATCGCCTGCATCACCTGCAGAGAAGTAAAATTTTCGGAGGCAATTAGTTCAATACCATGCCTTTGGCGTTCAAGTTCTTGGTGAATAAGGTCGAAAACAAGCTGGTCTTTTTGCATGGCGCAAAAATAGGCCAAGTATGAATAAAAGATTCAAGCGGCCCGGATTTGATGAAAGAATTATGAGTGACGGCAAGGATTTGATTGATGCGGTTAACCAGCTCTTCGAGATCAATATCATTCCGGTTGGAGAAAATGCTGATACAATAATCAATAGAAGGAATCATAAATACAACGGTACGGAAACCGCCGTTGAATCCGGTGTGATAGATAAATTTTTCAGACCCGGCCGACTGATGTATGAACCAGCCGTTCCCATACCACAAGCCCTTCACGCTGTCGACCGGTGTTTGCCCCTCCCATGCATTCCGGATCATGGGGGTATTTGAAAATCTGCCGGATTCAATCGCCCTGCACCATTTCACATAATTATTCATTGAAATGTAAAGGCCACCATCGGCTTCCGTAGAAAAAAACACAGATTCATCTGCGTCCGATTTAATGAATTTCCCATCTGCTGAATGGTCATAGCCTGTCACCCGTTTTGAAATGGGATGCCCGTATTGAAATATCGATGCATCTTTAATTCCCAACGGTATAAAAATATTTTTTTGAAGATATTCAGGATAGGACAGCCCGCTTATTTTTTCGATCAGCATACCCAGGAGGCAATAAGCGGTATTGCTATAACGGTAATGTGTACCCGGGGTAAAATAAAGTGAATCGGATTTTTGCAATGCCTGCAATACATCCTTATCCGTTGCATGTTTCACTTTACTGGTGTCTACAAAAGCATAATGATCAGGAATTCCCGAACAATGGCTGAGCAGCTGGCCGATCCGGATGGAGGATATCGGATCAGGAAGAGTCAGAAATTTACCTATGGAATCATTCTTCGAAAATTTCCCTTTGTCAGATAATTCCAGTACAGCAAAAGCTGTAAACTGTTTGGTGAGTGATCCGATATTAAAATTGTCATCTGCCGTTATAGAATATCCTGTGAGCAGGTTGGCTTTGCCATAACCTTTCTTAAAAACAGATTTATTATTTTGTTCAATGGCAATCACGGCACCGGGCAAATCGGACCGGTAATAACTATTCATCAAAGAGTCTATTTGATTCTCTGCCGACTGGCAAAATCCATTGAAGAAGAAAACGATGAACGCAAATATCAAACAGCCATTTTTCATATTTAATATTGACTAGGAACATTTAATTTATGCCGTAAAATAGAATTTTCGGTCATTTGGTGGTTTTTTCCTGAACTTTACCCCGACAGGATCAGCCATCTAGGTGAACAAGATATTTGTTTGGCAGCTGGCAAATACTGAATATGAAAGCAATTATTCCCGTAGCAGGTGCCGGTACAAAGCTGAGGCCCCATACATATACCCAACCAAAGGCTCTGATTCCACTCGCTGGAAAAACGATTTTAAGTATTATCGTTGACCAATTATTAGAAGGCGGAATATCAGAATTCATTTTTATTGTAGGTTACCTGGGTGCAAAAATTCAGGACTACGTAAAGGATAAATATCCACAACTGAAGACGAGTTTTGTTTATCAAACAGAAAGACAGGGCATCGGTCAGGCTGTTTTATTGACAAAGGATCTGGTGGACCATGATGAGATTTTTATCGTGCTGGGAGATACGATTTGTGAATACGATGTCAAAACAATTCTGGAAAACCCTGCCTCCCAGCTGGGGATCAAAAGAGTAGATGACCCCCGGGACTTCGGGGTGGCCGAAATTGAGGATGGCGGGTTTATCAGCCGGGTCGTTGAAAAACCGCAGATACCAAAATCGAATATGGCGCTCGTTGGCATTTACAAGATCCGCGAAACAAATGCGCTTTTTTCATGCCTTGAAAATAATATCCGCAATCAGCTCACGAGTTATGGGGAATACAATTTAACAGACGCCATAGAGTGTATGATTGGCGACGGGGTAAAATTTGAATCCTTTAAGGTTCAGAACTGGTTTGATTGTGGAAAGAAGGAAACTCTGCTGGAATCAAATGCCAAACTGTTGAAAAAATTTGGCAGCAATATGGCGCCGGACCATCATCTGGAAAATACAATCGTGATTCATCCGGTGAATATCGCTTCAGGCTGCACCATTAAAAATTCAATCATCGGACCCAATGTGGCGATCGGAGAAAAAACAAATATCAATTATTCAATACTGAAAGATTCCATCATCGGCTCATTCGCAAATTTGTTTGATATTGTACTCAGCCATTCACTCATAGGAAGTGATACGGAAGTTAAAGGCGAGAGCCGGAGCCTGAATATCGGAGATAATACCGAGATTGATTTGGGAGAAAGCTAAGAACAAGTGTGGAAATGTGGAAGCGTGGAAATATCGAAGTATCAGAATTTGCGTTAGGCTTTAGGCGTTGAGCGTTGGGCTCAAATCACTTCATTCCCAAAATGCGCAGGAGTGGATATTCTGAATCATCAGGCAAAAGTTCTGAGCCTCCATCAGGAGAGACTTCAACATTCACTTTGACTGTTTTCTTTTCCTGGATTTCAATAACTTCCTGGTATTTGAATTTCTGATAACCCTTTTTCTCGAAACGAAGATTCACGTGACAGGAAGGAACCTGTTTGAAATAATAATATCCATCAACATCTGTAACAACTTCTTTGAAAGACGGATCACCCGGAGCGACGGCTGAAACAATAACTCCTGAAACTGGTTTTTTTGTAACAGCATCAAGAACCTGACCCTTAATCAGACAGGGATCTGTTGTGCCGTCGCTGGCATACAGTCCGCATGAAGCCAGACAGGTGAACGCCAAAAAAAACAGGTAAGAAGAGATTTTCATGTTATTGCAGTTTACAAGGTAAAGGTTCGGCCCAGCTTTTCCTAAATTCAAGCCATAAATTTTCTATAATGTCAGCTGCCGGCAGGATATCCCGGATCAGGGCGCTGACCTGACCAGCTTCCAGTTCGCCTTCATTCAAATCTCCTTCGAGCATACCCTTTTTTGCTCTTCCTTTTCCCAACAGGATTTGAAGGCTTTCTTTTGAAGCGCCCGCCCGTTCTGCTTCAGCTACCTCATTAAAAAACCGGTTCTTCAGGAGTCTCACAGGTACTAACGATTTCAGCGCAAGCATCGTATCGCCCTCGCCGGCTTTCAGCACATAATTTTTAAAATCCGGGTGTGATGAAGCTTCTTTACTCAGAATAAAACGGGTACCGATCTGCACTGCTGCTGCACCCAGGGACATTGCCGCAAACATCTGGCGTCCCGTTGCAATCCCTCCAGCCGCGATTACCGGAATCTGGACTGCATCTACCACGGCAGGGATCAGCACCATCGAAGTAGTTTCTTCGCGACCATTATGACCCCCGGCTTCAAACCCTTCCGCGACAACGGCATCGCAACCCGCATCTGCAGCCTTCCGGGCAAAACGACTACTGCTTACAACGTGCACCACTTTGATTCCTTTCTCTTTTAAGACGCGCGTCCAGGTTTCAGGGTTACCGGCTGACGTAAAAACAATCGGAATTTTTTCTTCCAGTACAATGTCGACATGCTTTTGAATATCCGGATGCAAAAGAGGGATATTCACCCCTAGAGGGTGAGTCGTAGCCTTTTTGCACTTTCTGATCTGGTCCCGTAACAGATCAGGATACATGCTTCCGCTTCCGATCAGACCAAGACCTCCCGCATTACTCACAGCGGAGGCCAGGCGCCAGCCGCTGTTCCAAACCATGCCGGCCTGTATAATAGGATAACGAATCCCAAACAGACTGGTTATTGTGTTGCTGAATTCCATCCGGTTAAAGGTAAGATGGGGGGACAGTTTGTTTTTTTTAATTCTTCATAAAAAACTATATTTAGGGTACATCTACAAGCCTAAGGCATGCACAAACCTTTGCTGCTTCTTTTTAGTGCAGGGTGCTTGATCGCCTGCCATAAAGACGCGTCAAATCCGGTTAATGATTGGACCTGGTTCGGTACGCAGAACAGTGCTGTTTACAATTATGTTTTGATAAATGCCAGCCAGGTACTCAGTAAAAGCGACAGCGAAGAATTACACGTTGGCGTCAGCGCTGCTTTCATCGATAGCAATAACAATCGGATTACATATGTTCAGACTTTGTCCGTTAATGATCTGATCATTCAACCGGGTCAGGACTCCATGTATAATTATAATTACGGGACGGATGAGATCAGTAAGAGCAGTCAGCTGTTCGGAACAAAGATCCTCGTCACCATTCATGGCATCGATGAAGCGGACACCGTAAGCAGTTCCGTTTATTTGCCAAAACAACTTTCACCAAGTCTGGAAAATTATCCCGACACCGTATCAAGCAGTCGCGGCCTTCCATTACAATGGATGCCTGATGCTGATAATACATGGGGGAATGTTGTGGTGCAACTTTTTTATTATAGTGATTTGAGCAGAAAAGCAGATTCCACGATGCCCCAAAAAATTTCAACCGTAAATATCACGGTACCCGATAACGGCAAATATTGTCTCACACAATCCGACCTTAGCGCCTTTCCAAGAAATGCATATATAGGTATTACGATCGCGCGCGGTATGCAAAATGAGGCGATTCTTCCCTTATCCCGTAAAAGAGTTTTTTATTTTTCAAGCGCATCGGTAAGTACTCCTCCTGTCAGAGTGAGATTATAATGATCAATGATTAATGATTAATTATTAATTCAATTGATCATTAATCATTAATCATTAATCGTTTTTAAAAGTCCATTTCCACATTGTTTTCCATGTGGGTTTCTTTCCGTACAGGAGAATGCCGGTTCTGTAAATTTTTCCTGCCATCCACGTCGTGAATAAAAATCCCCCGGCAAGCAACGCCATACTTGACAATAATTGCCAATAGGGGACCGTGGTGGGTACACCATAGGGAATGCGGGCCATCATAACAATTGGTGAACTGAATGGGATCAGGCTGGCCCATACCGCCAGCGAACCTCCGGGATCCTGTACTGCGATGGACATGATGATAAATGAAAAAATGATGGGCATGCTGATGGGTAAAAGTAATGATTGCGCTTCCTGGGGATCTTCATTCACCACTGAACCGACGGCAGCAAATAAGGATGAATAAAACAGGTATCCCCCTGTAAAATAAAATACAAAACTACCGATGATGAGAAACCAGTTCGCCGTCTGAAGCGACTGCTTAAATGCAAATATTTGTCTTGCCGCTTCTGTGCCCTGTGCCATTTGAGCATTACCCATGGCGTTCATTTTTTGCATATTATTTACTTCCTGCATTAATTCATGCGGAACAAAAGCCTGGGCAACCAGGATCAGTATGGCAATCAGCCCAACCCATAAAAGAAATTGCGTTAATCCAACGGCACCGATACCGATGATTTTCCCGAGCATCAATGGGAAAGGCTTTACAGAACTTATGATCACTTCAGCCACACGGCTGGTTTTTTCTTCCATTACACCCCGCATGACCATGGCACCATAAACGAATGTGAGCAGGTAAATCAAAAATCCACAAGCCCAGCCGATCGCGTATGAAAGGCCCTGGCTGGAAGCCTGTGATTTTTTTCCTTCATCAGAAAAAGTCTGCAGTTCAGCAATATCAGAAGCTGCGCGAATGGAATCGAGATAACGGCGTGAGATATTTGTTTTGGTGAAAATAAGATGATCGGTAATTGCCGCATTCACTCTTTTTTCCAGATCATCGATATTGGCGAGTCCCAGCTGTTTTTTATATTTCAGTCTGTATACGGTTTTCGTCCCTTCTTTCAGTACCGGTATAATTAATACAGCGCTGCAATTCTTTTCTGAGTAGTTGAGCGTATCGATGGATGGCGAAAAATCAAAGAAAATCGATGAATCGCTTTTCAGGTAGTCTTTGAAATATCCGTTCTGGTCCGCAAGCGCAATACGATGATTGGTCCTGCCTTTTATACCCAGATAAACAGTGATCGCAATGGCCAGCACGATCAGCACGGGTAACAGAAAGGTAGAAATCAGGAACGTCTTGTTCCTGATCCTTGTAAGATATTCACGGCGGATAATCAGACCAATCTTATTCATATATTATGCTTGAGCAGGTTGAAACTGGCGGGATAGTGAAGTGCCTTCGACCAGTTTTATAAAAATTTCATTTAAAGAAGGGAGTAATTCAGTAAAAGACGAAATATTCGAATGCTGATCGATAAAATATTTCAATACATCATTGGGCGAATGTCCTTCTTTGATACGTATTGTCAGGCCATCATCATTTTTCAGGAGGACGTCAAAAAGAGCATCCGGCAAATAGGAAGGAAGCGGAGTGGCGGTGATCCTGAAAAGATTTTCTTTAAACTCCTGTTTCACGTGGTTCACGGTTCCGTCCAGGATTTTCTTACCCTTATTGATCAGGATAATATGGTTGCAGATTTCCTCGACCTGTTCCATCCGGTGTGTGCTGAAAATGATCGAAGCGCCGTTGGAGGCAAGTCTGAATATTTCATCCTTGATCAGATTGGCATTCACCGGATCCAGGCCACTGAATGGCTCATCCAGGATGATCAGCTCAGGACGATGTAAAACAGTGGTTACAAACTGAAGTTTTTGTGCCATTCCCTTGCTCAGGTCTTCAATCTTTTTATTCCACCATGACTGCATTTCAAAACGGATGAACCATTCCTTTACCTGCTTCAGCGCATCAGAAGAGGAAAGGCCTTTGAGTTGCGCCAGGTATAGCGCCTGTTCTCCGATTTTCATTTTTTTATAAAGCCCCCTTTCTTCGGGCATATAACCGATCAGCGCAGCGTCCCTGTCTGCGTTAAATTTTTTCCCATTGAATGTGATGCTGCCTTCGTCGGGAAAAAAAATGCCCGTGATCATACGTATCAGGGTTGTTTTGCCGGCTCCGTTCGGGCCTAACAGTCCGAATATGGATCCTTTTTCAACTGAAAAGCTAATATCATCCACTGCTTTCTGCGTGGTAAAATATTTCTTCAGATGCGCCACTTCAAGCATTGACATGAATCAACTTTTTAGATGAAAAAAATTCGGCAATTTTTTCAGCGACACGTTCTCCATCCATTGCCGCGCTCATAATACCACCGGCATAACCGGCTCCTTCTCCGCAGGGATATAAGTTACTAAGCTGCGGATGAGCCAGGGTTTCTTCATCGCGTGGTATCCTAACGGGCGATGAAGTTCTGGATTCTGTCGCAACAACGATGGCCTCCTCTGTAAAATATCCTTTCATTTTATTTCCGAAAACGGGGAATGCCCGCCGCAGGCTCCTGGCAATATCCGCCGGAAATGTTTGCGCTACATCCGCAGCCGTTAGTCCGGGTGTATAGGAACAGGCAGGGAGGGACCCGGAAATTATTCCGTTTGTAAAATCCGTCAATCTTTGTGCAGGCGCTTTAAATAAACCGCCTCCCAAAGCAAAGGCTTTTTGCTCGATGGCAGATTGAAAATACAAGGCTGCAAGCGGACCTTGTTTTTTATAAGACTGCCAGTCTTTTTCTTCAATATTTACGACGATGCCGGAATTGGCAAAAGGATTGTTTCGTTTCGATGGCGACCATCCATTCACGACCAACTCCCCGTCCCCGGTAGATGCAGGCGCAATGATTCCGCCCGGGCACATGCAAAAGGAAAATACAGAGCGGTCATTTTCTGTATGAACGAGCTGGTAGGAGGCAGCTGCCAATCCCGCAACACGCGGACCTTCTTTCCTGATATAATGGTATTGTATTGAATTGATGAGTTCCTGTGGATGTTCCACGCGAAGGCCCAACGCAAACGGCTTGGCATGGATCTCTTTTTTTTTATCACGTAACAAATGAAAAATATCCCTGGCAGAATGACCGGTAGCCAGAATGACAGCATGCGCCTGGAAACGGCCACCGTCCGCTGTTTTAATTTCTGTTATTTTTTCATCCGATTCTGTCCAGTCAATAAGCTTACTGTTAAAATGAATTTCACCGCCGCATTCAATAATGTAATCACGGATGTTACCGATGATACCGGGTAATTTATTGGTTCCGATATGGGGGTGTGCTTCAAACAAAATATTTTCATCAGCGCCGAACTGGACGAACAGATCAAGGATTCGTTGAACATTCCCTCTTTTATTACTCCTGGTATAAAGTTTCCCGTCGCTATAGGTACCGGCCCCACCTTCTCCGAAACAATAATTGCTTTCGGGGTTTATGATTCCTTCTTTATTAAGACGCGCCAGGTCGCGCCGCCGGGCCCGGAGATCTTTTCCTCTCTCGATGATGATGGGTCGTATACCTGAACTTATCAGGTTGAGTGCTGCAAATAATCCGGCCGGACCGGAACCAATAATCAGTACTGATCTGGAAGCAGATTTTACATCCCTCAGATCCTGATGTATCAGTTTGCGCGGCTGATAAGGTTCGTCAAAAAAAACGGAAGCGGTGAGCAGTATATGCGGGTATCTGGATCTTGCATCCAGTGATCTTTTCAGAGGATGAAATCCGGTAATTTTTTTTTCTGAATAACCGGATTCTTTTGCCAGCAGGCTTCTGATCAGTTGTTCATTTGTCGAATCAATGATCGGAACCTTTATCTGGATTTTTTTTTGCATTCGGAAAGGTAGAGTAGCAGAAAGTACTAAACTTTTTTGTTGTTGGTAAAACTATGATAAGTATATTTCAAAAAAAATTATCAGTGTAATTTATAATCAGGTAGTTTCCCTGAACTATCTGGTATACCGTGCTTTACTGAACGACCTCCATAAGGTCCTTCATTCGGATGAAAATTTTTTTTAAAAAAACTTTGGTTAAAAGAAATTGCTGTCAAAATATCTGTATCTTCAATCGCGCCTCAACTAAATCATATGGAGATATTTTTTAACTCATCAACATCAATTTTTCGCCTCTCCATTTTCAATCCTTCTAAACCTTCGTCCTTATTGAGTTTTGTTGATCCTTCTCTTGTTAACTGTAACCAGGTGAAGGCGGTTCATCGATGTCCGCCTCGAAGTACCGATGGGCGAAATACGGGTTAATCAGAACACTGCAATTTTATCAGCCATTTGTGTTTTTTTTGAATTACTGAAGAAATGTTTTTTATGTCTTTTTGTGATACTGAAGACTGCCTGAAAAAACCAAAAATTAAAAAATTTTTTATTCCCGAATTAATATTGATATTCGTCCCCCTGCAAAAATCCCACCCCCGAAAATCCATTGAAAAACCGAGCTTAAAACATTTTTTTTACCAGCTTTAAACTGCTTTTTTTGTAATGCCGAAAACCTTTGAAAAAGTCTGGGCCAATTGTCTTGAGATCATAAAAGATATTGTTGAATGGCAGCATTATAAAACATGGTTTGAACCCATTCGACCGGTTGAGTTAAAAGTGAACGTTTTGGTTATCCAGGTACCGAGTCAGTTTTTCTACGAATACCTGGAAGAACACTATGTGAATTTATTGGCAAAAACTTTGCGGAGGATATTGGGAAAAGATGCGCAACTTGAATACCGGATTATGGTAGATAGTGGCAATCAACAAAACAAACCGTTAACCATGGATGTTCCCGCACATAGTTATAAGACGATCTCCAATAATGAAATGGATTTCCCCCTGATCATCAATAATCCGGTGAAAAATCCTTTTGTCATACCGGGTTTGAAAAAAATGCAGATCGATTCCCAGTTGAATCCTGTGTACACTTTTGAAGTGTTTATTGAAGGAGACTGTAACCGGGTAGCGAGACGGGCGGGTAAGACGGTTGCAGAAAAACCCGGAGCCAATTCCTTCAATCCCTTAGTGATTTATGGTGGCGTGGGTCTCGGTAAAACCCATCTTGCGCAGGCAATAGGCAATGAAGTGCGTCGTACCCATCACAATAAAGTGGTTCTCTATGTCAGTTCGGAGAAATTCATAAACCAGTTCATCGATCATAGCCGTAATAATGCCATAAATGATTTTATCCATTTCTACCAGCTGGTCGACGTACTGATTATTGATGATGTACAATTTTTCAATCGCGCCGAGAAATCACAGGATGCCTTTTTCGCCATATTCAATCACCTGCACCAAAGTGGTAAGCAGCTGATTCTCACTTCCGATAAACCTCCAAAAGATCTGGAAGGTGTTCAGGAAAGATTATTGAGCCGTTTCCGCTGGGGTCTCAGTGCAGATCTGACGATACCGGATTACGAAACCAGAATTGAAATTCTTGAACGTAAAATGAAGAATGACGGCCTTGAAATGCCTAAAGAAGTTGTAAAATATCTCGCATATAATATTAACAGCAACGTACGGGAACTGGAAGGTGCTTTAATCTCCCTTCTGGCACAGTCTTCGCTTAATAAGAGAGAAATTGATCTGGAATTGTCGAAGAAAGTATTGAGAAATTTTGTCAAAACAAGCAGTAAGGAAATCACAATAGAAACCATTCAGAGGATGGTT
>DASXNJ010000094.1:0-9756 GCA_036495145.1 Puia sp. | reverse complement strand
CATTTGAAGAATTCTTTTCTTTCCCCAGATTTTCTCGATCATAAAAGTGAAATACACTTCCATCGCTTTCCGTATCCAGCTCCTGCCCTGCCATAAAAAAACATTTTTCGCTACCTGCTGCGAAATAGTACTGGCCCCATGCAGCGACTTGCTTTTCTGATTATGCTTCATCGCTTTTTCTATGGATTTAAAATCAAATCCATCATGATCGGGGAAAAGCTGGTCCTCAGAGGAAATAACGGCGAGTTTTGCGTAAGGTGAAATGGCATCCATGGCAACATAATTTCGCTTCAGGCCATATCCGTGAACAAGACTTGACAATTGCGTGAGTGTAAATGGCGGGTTGATCCATTTTAAGATCAGGATATAAAAAAATTGGGCAAAAAATAAAAACAGGAAGATCCGTTTGATCCATCTCCATATACGCGGAACAATTCCTTTCGTTTTTACAGGCATCGGGTTACTTTGCGGGTTCAGTTGGTTTTACGGATGGATTACTCTCTATGGAATTGCTGACATGCATATTCAAATAGTGCAAAGTAAATTTTTTACCAATCTTATAGTCGGAATACCGGGCACTTCTAAATAATATCCCGCCGACAATAAGAGCACCGGCCGTAATCCATCCGGAAGTTTTTACCCAGCTGCCGGCGCTTTCATTGGTGTATAACCCATTTACCACGTTCAGGACCAAAACGCCGACACCGGCTATTATCAAACCGGTTCCGATACTTGAATAATTCCATTTTGTATTATCATGACGGATGGCATCGATTTCATGCACATGAAAGGGGATATTATTCAGGAATATGCTGTCATTCCTTAACGCTGTAATGGTGCCACCCAGCCATTGATCGTAAACAGTATGAAATCCGATGTTCATACCCGTTTCGAAAGTTTTGATATTGCGTCCGTGTTTCTGAAGAATCAATACATCCGTTTGTGCAAAACTGATCAGTGGAATCAGCAATAAAACGGATATAATGATTTTATTCATGCTAATAATTAAAACACAGTTCCACGACTAATGCCTCCTGAACAGAACGGTATAAAGTAAAAACATTCCGAAGATGATGAGTATGGCACCAGAGATCTTATTAATAATAGCCAGGTTGTGAACCGTCAGCTTTTTCCGCAATTTTCCGGCCATCATGACTTTCCCAACATCTGCTGACATATTAATAAGTAAACAAATGGAAAAAATTACAATACGCTCAGTCAATGTATGCGTCAATGCAAGAATGGACGCATTCCCCAGCCAGAAAATAATCACACCGGGATTGAGGGTATTAATGAGAAATCCGGAAGCGAATATTCTGAACATTTCCCCCGTGCTCAGATGATCGGAATGTTTTCCTTCCGTTGTTCTCAAAACCACTTTCTTAAAAAAGAAAAAGTACACGCCCATGGCAATCAGGAAACCGCTGCCTCCATACCCGATCGCATTTTTGTGTTCGAGTAACCGGGCTACCCATGAGGTGAATACGTTACTGAGAAAAACAAGAATAAAATCACTAAGCCAAACCCCTGCTACAAAACTGAAACCTCCCTTATGCCCAACAGTAATACTTTGCTTTATGATGGTGAAAATGATCGGGCCGACAGATAATGCAAGTATAACTCCGAGTGCTAATCCTTTCAATATGGCTTCGACCATGCGATATCAATTTTATCGGTCTTACACGAAAATAACGGAACCCGGAAAATAGAGTAATATTTCTCATTTTAATAAATAATCAATATTGTGCCTTAACGGCCGCCTGCTGAAGGAAATTTTGCCAGTCCTTCAACAGATTGCCTTTTAGCACGCGCGGGAATTTGTGCTGACCCCCTTCCTTTCCGGTGGATCGCATAAAATCTATAAATATTTCCGGTGGCAACACTTTTACAGAAATATCTTTCAAAGCGCTCTTTCTTTCCACGGCGTAGTCATCATTCAAACGCTTGAGATTTTCGTCCAGTTTATCCCGAAGAACCATGGGATCAATGGGTGAATCTGAAGCTACATACCATTGATGAGCAAAGAAAAGGCCATGTGGTACGCCGGCTACGGTAAATTCAGGTATCGATATGTTCAATCCTTCGCTTACAAACTGAATGGCCTGGTTCATATTATCGACACTCAGGTGCTCGCCCACCAGACTGAGGTAATGTTTGGTGCGACCGGTGATAATAATCTCACTTTTCTCTTTATCGGTGAACCGGATTGTGTCGCCAATCAGGTATCGCCAGGCACCGGCGGCAGTGCTGATCAAAATCGCATAATCACGGCCTTCTTCGACCTGGTGAATTTCCAATGCTTCCGGCCGGTCTGCGATATTCCCTTCGCTGTCAAAATTTTTATCGTCGAAAGGAACAAATTCGAAGAACAGGTGTTGGCTGGTCACCAGTCGCATCCCTCTTTCGTCCTGACGGTCCTGATAAGCGATAAAACCTTCTGAAGCAAGGTAGGTTTCAATATAAGTGATGGGTTTGCCCAAAAGTTTTTCAAATCCCAGTTTATAGGGTTCGAAAGAAACACCTCCGTGTACAAAGAACCCCAGATTGGGCCATAGTTCGTGGATATTTTTCAGTTTGTATCTCTCGATGATTTTTTCCACGCACATCTGGATCCAGGCGGGAACGCCCACTATAAATCCGATATCCCATCCCGGTGCCTGTTCCACAATTTCCTCCAGTTTACGGGTCCAATCCTTTGTTTTTGCAATTTTCTTACCCGGCTTGTAAAAAGGACTGAACCAGAATGGTACCTTCTTGGCAGAAATACCGCTGAGGTCACCCTCGTAATAACCGGGTCCTTTTTGCAGATCGGTGGATCCGCCAATCATCAGCCAACCCTTCCCAATACTCTTTACATTAATATCCTGGTAGTTTCGAAGACTCAAGAGCTGACGGATCATCACGATACGATTGCCGCGCAAAAGGTCGTTCGTTACGGGAATATATTTACTGGCGGATTCCGAAGTGCCGGAACTCAGCGCGTAATATTTTATTTTTCCAGGCCAGCAGATATCCGGCTTACCCTCCAGCGTTTTGTACCACCATTCCTTATAAATTTTCGTATAGTCATAAACGGGAACATTCTCCCGGAAACTCTTGGCCAGGTTACGATTCAGCAGGATGCGGTCGAAATGGAACTGTTGTCCGAATTCGGTAAACCGAGCTCTCTTCAATAATTTTTTGAGGACTTTTATTTGCTGTCGCCTGGGAGATTTTTTTGGCAGTCGCAAAGCCCGCGCTATAGAATTGGGTAATTGTACATCAATTAGCGCCATTGGGAATCGGAATGTTGATGGATATAAAATTAAGTGTTTTTAAGGTGCTTTCACCGGCAATGGATAAATCAGCAGCGGTGCACTTTCATTATTCGTCCTGCTGATCGCTGTTACAAAATACCGGCTGCTGGAATCGGACATCAGGGCCTTTAGGCTAAATCCCGTTACAGGATCTGAATTATTAGGAATAAAGCGGTAAACGAGGGCTGAATCAAGATTAAAATTCCCTTCTGCCTTATAAAGGGCAAATCCTCTTAACGCATCCTTCAGATTTCCTGCTCCGAAACGAAATGAAAGGGAATCATTTTGCGTGATGACACGTACAACAGGTATGGCTGGACGTAAACTATCAATCCATGGCATTGGCTGAATCAGGGCCGGATAGTTATAAAAATGTTCGCGTAGCGTATCATTCCATCCGAATGGATTTTTAAAGAACGAAGTGCTGCTGAAGTAAACTTCTCCCCCGATATCGGGAAGTTCACGGATCGCACGTATTTGTCTTGGCAATTGATTCCTGTCTCTCCAGTATTCATTCGAACCCGCCCGGTAAAAACCCAGCCCGATATAACAGGGCCTGTCAAAATGATTTTTGCTCCACCAATTCAGCAATATTCCAAAGGGGGCATTTTTTTGCTCAAATTCCCAATACAATTGCGGTACTACATAATCTATCCATCCTTTTTGCATCCACAACCGGATGTCGGCATACAGATCGTCATAATTCGTCTGTCCAGCGCGTGTATCGCTTCCGAGAGAATCCTTTGATAAATTTCTCCAGACACCAAAAGGACTGATTCCGAATTTGCAGTTTTTTTTCACATCCTGAATAGTTCGATGTAACATCAGGATAACCGAATCAACATTACTTCTTCTCCAGGTTTCCTTATCCATTCCCTGACCAAATTTCAGGTAAGAAGCATTGTCGGGAAATTCTACCCCGCCAATTCTGTAAGGATAGAAATAATCGTCGAAGTGAATCGCGTCTATATCATAACGCATAAGCATGTCACGAATTACGGCATTCACATATAATTGCACTTCCTTATTGCCGGGATCGAGGTATCCGGTTTCTCCATAATTCAGAATCCAGTTCGGATGCTGCTTACTGATATGATTGGGAGAAATGGACGAACCGTTATGCCAGACTGTTTTGTGATGTTTATGTTTCCCATGTTTCGTGGTGATCGTGGTATAGTGGCCCAACTGGAAAATGGCGCGGTAAGGATTACACCAGGCGTGAAATTCCATACCTCTTTTATGGGTCTCCGCGATCATGAATTCCAGTGGATCATAAAAGGGAACAGGTGCCTTGCCCTGTGTACCCGTCAGCCACTGACTCCACGGTTCCAAATCGGAAGGATAAAATGCATCACAAGCAGGTCGCACCTGCACGATCACCGCATTCATGCCATTTCGCTGATGCAAATCCAGCTGTCGGATGAATTCTGCTTTTTGTAATTCCGTACTATAGTTACCGGCGCTCGGCCAGTCAATATTATCGACGGTGGCAACCCACACGGCCCTGAATTCATATTTTGGCTGTGAAAACGCGAACAGAGATGAAAGCAACAGGGAAACGAAGAGAAATATTTTCATAGTGGCCTATCGGGTAATGGCGGTTTCGGGTGAATTGCCTTCTGATGGATTTTCAGTCATTCTTATTTTGTCGAGAAGTATATTCAATTGTCTTGCCTCTTCCCCATTGAGATATTTAAATATTGACTCCAGTTCCTCATTCATTCCATCCATCGATTGTAACAGTTTCTTCCCTTTATCAGTCAGCAAAACGTCTACCAGGCGCCGGTCTTCACGGCATACAGATTTTTTTACCATTCCTTTTTTTACAAGTCTGTCAACGATACGGCTGGTATCGCTCATTTTATCGAGCATTCTCTGCCTTATCTGCAGGGTGGACAATGGTTGTCCGGCACCACGCAAAATCCGGAGGATATTAAATTGTTGCTGCGTAATTTCATAAGGTTCAAACCGGCTGTTTATTTTTTCATTCATCCAGTTGAATGTATAAATGAGATTAATAATTGCCTTCTGATATTCAGAACGAAATACCTGCTGATTAATTTCTTTTTCTAAAGTCATAAAATTACTTATCCTTCAAAAATCCATTCTTATACTGATCAGTCTCCCCAGACTTTCACACCCTCACTGCAATTGGCACATATATCAATTTCTGCCCTGCCCTTCAAAATTTTCCTGCGAAAATCGATGTATTCCGGTTCTTTCCAGATTTCTTTGAAGGGTTTATTTTTTAAGTCTCCCATCCGGTGTTTTGCATCCTTATCAAAACAGCAGGGTACTACAAGTCCGTCCCATGTAATTACCGGTGCATGCCAGAGCCTCCAACAATGATTTTGCAACCGGTTCCTTGATTCATAAGTACCGTCTGGTTTTTTTCGATATCGTGAAATGGCTGAGTGTTGCGGAATTAATTTATTGGGATCATTGGTATAATCGTATATCTGGGCGGTTTTAAATCGAATACCATCCACACCGGTTTTCAATGCCAGTTCTTTTGCTTCCTCCATCTGGTGTTCGTTGGGTCGTACCACCAGAAACTGAAAAAAAACATAGGGTGTTTTAGATTTCAGTTTCTTCTTCCATTTTACAATATTAGCCGCGCCGGCCAATACTTTCTCCAGATCACCACCGATCCGGTACTGGCTGTAAACCTCCTGGCTGGTGCCATCCAAAGAAATGATCAACCGGTCAAGTCCGCTCTCAACTGTTTTGCGCGCATTTTCGTCATTGAGATAATGAGCATTGGTGGAAGTGGCTGTATAAATTTTTTTTGAACCGGCATAACTAACCATTTCAAGGAAATCCGGATTCAGAAAGGGCTCCCCCTGGAAATAAAAAGTAAGATAGAGCAGTTCGGGTGCCAGCTGGTCGATCATCTGACGGAAAAAATTCATTTCCAGCATTCCTCTCGAACGTGTAAAAGATCTCAGTCCGCTGGGACATTCAGGGCATCTTAAATTACAGCTGGTCGTGGGTTCAAAGGATATAGATACCGGAACACCCCATTGTATCGGTTTACGCGTCCACTTACTGATATAATAACTGGATAATACAAGGATTCCGTTCCATGCCCTTCGAATACTCAGCTTGGTAAAAAGATTGATTGTATCATGCCGGCTGAATTTGGTCATATCACCTGTAAAATTAGTTTATTTGCACTCGTTTACCTATCGAAATGGTCAAAAAGCAGCGCAGGATCTGGAAGATCATCGTTTTTATATTCAGTACCTCAATAATCGTCATGCTGATCATGTTGATGTATCAATGGATCAGTGAAAAAAAGACAGCGTTTATAGAATATCCTGAATTCGGCATTAGTCTTCCAATGAATTATTCAATTCATGGTATTGATGTTTCAAAATACCAGGATGTCGTGAACTGGCAGTCGGTCCGGAATATGCGCGTCCAGGACGTTTCCATCAGTTTTGTTTTTGTAAAAGCCACAGAAGGGCTGGGAAACGAGGACCAGTTATTCAGCAGGAACTGGAAAAAAATAAAAGAGGCCGGACTGGTGAGGGGAGCTTATCATTATTTTATCGCTACCAAAAGCGGCAAAGCGCAGGCAGAAAATTTCATCAATTCGGTTACTCTTTTGCCGGGAGACCTGCCTCCCGTACTGGATATTGAACAGACATTTGGCGTACCGGCGGAAAAAGTAAGACAACGCGCAAAAGAATGGCTCCAGACCGTACAGGCGTATTATGGAACGGCTCCGATTATTTATACCAATGTTGATTTTTACGAACGATACCTGAAGGATGACTTTGATGGTTATCTTTTATGGGCCGCGCATTATCTGCAACCCTCCCAACCACGTATTTACCGGAGCTGGAGTTTCTGGCAGCATAATGAACGGGGACGGGTAAACGGATGTTATACCATCGTGGATTTCGATGTATTCAATGGTGATTCGCTGGAATTTCGAAAATTGCTTTTAAACTGAAACTTTAAAAATGAAAAAGGCTTACTGTGTTTCCACGTGTACAACCTGCCAGCGGATTATGAAGGATTCGGATCTGATCAAAAAGGGATATGCTTACCAGAATATCAAAGAGGAAAAAATCACACCGGCGCAACTGGCTGAAATGAAAAGCATGATCGGAAGTTATGAAGCGCTTTTTAGCAGAAGAGCTCTTAAATACAAGGTCATGGGATTGAAGGATAAGAAACTGACCGAAAAAGACTATCGCGATCTGATTCTTCAGGAGTATACTTTTCTGAAAAGGCCAGTTGTTATCTCGGGAAAGAAGATATTCTCAGGAAGTGAGAAAAAGACCGTTGCTGAGGTTTTGAAACTTAAATAGTGGACGCGAAGCATAGAGTTTAATTACCCTAATGGGTCCACATTGCTGCCTCAATGGGACCTCTTTGCCTCCTCGGATTCCGAGGTACCAAAGAGGACCCAAAGAGGACCCAAGGAGGAGGCAATGAGGAGATTTCGAGGCCAAACCAGCTTCCGTCACCGATTTTTCGGGGAAATGTCATAGCGCCTCGGGGCCGACGTCCCAGTTATTGACGACTTTTAGTCCTTAATGATTCTGAGTTTGGCGTAATTCAGCATGATTTTCTTTTCGCCCCCCGATTTGAAGTTTACCGTAGCAATCGGATTATGGGCCGATCCTTCCATCTTTATTACTTCTCCGAATCCGAATTTCTGATGTTCTACCTTATCTCCTGCTGCCAGATTTGATGTGTCGCTCGGTGCAAAATCGGCCGAAGGAATATGAACGGCGGCAGGCGCTTTAGCGTTTGCAGAAATATAAGTGGGCTTGGAAGATTCGCGGCTTTTTGTTCCGGAATCATCACCGCCATGATAACCGCGGTTGAGCCGGTCGTATGCAGGCCGCGCTCCCCAGGATGATCCGATCTGATTTTTTATTCCGCCTCCGGCATAGCTGCGATCCAGCTGGTTTTCCGGAATTTCTTCGATAAAACGGCTTGGATCATTTTGAATAACACTTCCGAAACGATAACGTGAATTCGCGTAAGTGATCCAGAGTTTATGCTTGGCCCTTGTAATCACCACATAAAATAGTCTTCTTTCTTCTTCCAATTCCTCCCTTGTATTTATCGACATGGCATTGGGGAAAAGAGATTCTTCCAAACCAGCAGCAAACACACAGCTGAATTCGAGTCCCTTCGCTGCATGAATGGTCATGAGTTTTACGGTATCAGCCTCCGGATCTTTCTGGTCGGTATCGGTCAATAAGGTAATCTGCTGCAGATAGCCTGATAATCCTGCCTGCCCTCTTTGTGTTTCCTGAGTATTGATATTATCGATCAGGATTCCGTCTTCATCAATAATGCTGCGGTTTGTCTGATCGTCAACCCACTCCTTGATGCTGTTCAATAATTCCTGGATATTTTCATAACGCGCTAATCCCTCTGTCGATTTATCATTAAACAATTCTTTGACAATATTCGTTTGTTTGCCTACATGGGTCGCCACTTCATAGGCATTTTTTGTATTCAGCATGCTTGAGAAACTCTTTATCATCAGCACGAACTGTTCAATGGCTTCGAGCGTGCCTGCTTTGTATCCCATCGAGGATGCGTTGCAGAGCACGTCCCACATGGAAATATTTTTTTCATTTGCCATGAGCACTGCCTTATCAAGCGACGTTTTTCCAATGCCCCTCGCTGGGAAATTGATAATTCTTTTCAGCGATTCTTCATCGTTCGGATTCACAATAACCCGCAGATAGGAAATAAAATCCTTAATTTCCTTACGCTGGTAAAAACTGATACCGCCGTAAATCGTATAGGCAATCGCCATCCGGCGCAGGCTTTCTTCAAAAGCGCGGCTCTGTGAATTGGTACGGTATAGAATTGCGAAATCACGGTTATTAAAATGATTTCTGAGTTTTTGTTCCTGGATGGTATCCGCCACAAACTTCCCTTCATCATTATCGGTCAAGGTACGTACGAGACGAATTTTTTCGCCTTCGATATTTTCCGTCCACAGATTTTTTGGAATCTGTCCCTTATTTCGTTTTATGACTTCGTTCGCTGCTGTAATAATGCTTTGAGTGCTCCTGTAATTTTGTTCCAGCTTCACGACTTTCACATCTTCGTAGTCTTTTTGAAACTGCAGAATATTTTCAATGGTGGCACCCCGGAAACTGTAAATGCTCTGGGCGTCATCTCCGACTACACATACGTTTTCATAAACGGCTCCCAAAAGTTTTATAATCTCATACTGCGCCGGATTGGTATCCTGGAACTCGTCGATCAATATGTATTTAAACTTATGCTGATACTTATGCAGACTTTCCGGAAAATTTTTCAGCAGCTCATAAAACTTGAGCAGCAGATCATCAAAATCCATGGACCCATTCTTAAAACATCTCTTCGCATAGGCTTCGTAAATCTGGGTTATGGCCGGCCGGTTGCTTCGTATGTCTTCCTGTTGAATATAGTAATCAGTCGCATATTCGACGGG
>DASXNJ010000093.1:0-5793 GCA_036495145.1 Puia sp. | reverse complement strand
GGCTGGAATTATTGGACATAGCCTACTACCCAACGAAAAATTCTGATATATATAGTCCGATCGGATATCTTTCAATAAAGCTTGGTTACAAATATGTATTCAGTGAGGACCAGGCTGGATTCTATCTTGAACCGTCAGCGGGTTATTGCCGCGTTGTAAACTCCGGCGCAGAAAATTTTACAAATGCAGATTATAGCGATGGCATCGCCCTGGCAATGGAAGGCGGGTATAGCCTGGCCGTTGGTCAAAAAGACAACACCGTCAATTTCGCGCTCAAATTTGAAAACGACAACGCCGGTTCGGGTTTCGTCATCAACTCTATTGGATTCCGTGTTGGTTTCAGCTTTCATATCTTCAGACGAAAGGATTCTTATTAAATCCGGAGCAGTTGCACAGACTTTAGAACATACTTTCCTTAAATTTATTATTCAATTTTAATTGGATGGATGAAGAACGTCCGGCGGATTTTCATTTTAATCAGGCTGAATGAGTGAAATTTTGCACGGAAATATTGTTCGACTCGAACCGCTGGAGGATCGCCATGCTGAGGGATTGGCAAGCGCGTCGATGGTTGATGAAGGCCTTTATCGCTGGAGTCCGGTGCCGCATGGTATAGAGGAAGTAAGGAAATATATCCAAACGGCTCTGGAATGGAAACAGGCGGGAACCTGCCAGCCCTATGCGATCATTCGTGTTCAGGGAGATACCATTATCGGTTCCACGCGGCTTTTTCTAATTGAACGATGGCTGTGGAAACCTGAACACCCCAGGCATGGGCGGGAATATCCGGATGCTGCTGAGATCGGTTATACCTGGCTCGGCAATTCTGCTATTCGTACAGGAGTGAATACTGAAGCGAAATTCCTCTTATTACAACTCGCTTTCGAAAAGTGGCAGGCATACCGGATTTGTTTGCATACCGATGTGCGTAATGACCGGTCAAAAGCGGCAATCGAAAGGATCGGAGGAAGATTTGAAGGAATACTTCGTTCTCACCGTCTGGCAAGTGACGCTACACCAAGAGACTCTGCCAGATTTTCTATCCTGCTCTCTGAATGGCCGGAAGTGAAGGAGCATCTGAAGAAATTATTGAGTCGTTAAAAAATGCAGTTAACCATAAGATGAAAAAATATCAGGGAACAGCGACCGTAATCATGAGATTCGCGCTGGCGACAGGATTTTTATCCGCCGTCGCGAGCCGCCTGGGTTTATGGGGAACCCATTCATCCGGATGGGCCGGGTATCTGGATTATACAAAGGCTGTAAACTCCTTTGCACCTGCTTCCGTTATTCCTTTTCTTGCGATTACAAGTACCATTCTAGAAAGCACGTTTGCGATCCTTTTATTAATAGGATATAAAATCAGATGGGCATCGCTCGGTGCATCCATACTCTCGCTTTTATTTGCCCTGACAATGGCTTATTCGTTCGGTTTGAAAGAGCCATTGGATTATTCAGTATTTGCTTTCAGTGCCTCTGCATTTCTTTTATCTACGATGACAGATTATCCTTTGAGCATGGACCGGAGAATCCGAAGAAATCCGGTGGGATGAAAAGGATTTTGAAAATACTTCTATTCTAAAATAAATTTTATCGAATTTTACAACTAAATAAATCTGGGATCTGATGGAAGAAATAGAAGTGCCCACCGAGCATCTTCACGAAACGATAGAAGAAGAAGTTGAGGAAGCGGTAAAGAAAAATGAAAAGAAGGGTGGCATGTTGATAGCCATTTCTACCGCCCTGATGGCTGTTTTCGCTGCGATGGCCAGTCTGCTGGCGGGTCATCATGCCGATGAGGCTGTGATTGAACAAATCCGCGCCTCCGATCAGTGGGCATTTTACCAGGCGAAAGGCATTAAGGATGAGATATTGTCTTTTTCAAACAGTCCGGATAAAGAAGCAAAAAGCGCAAAATATAAATCGGACCAGGCTGAAATTCAGAAAAAGGCCAAAGAATCGGAAGATGCATCACATGCACATTTGGAGCATCATCAGATTCTTGCCAGGGCAGTTACCCTGTTCCAGATCTCCATTGCCATTTCCGCTATTGCGATTCTAACGAAGAAAAGATTTCTCTGGTTTATCAGTCTTGGAATCTCCTGCTTCGGATTATTCTTTTTTGTGACGGGTATATTTTGATGTTCAGGTTCTCCATCGCGCAAGTTTGGGAATGCCTTTTGTAAAAAACCCGGCGAGAAATCCGGGGAATCCCATCTGCTTTAATTTGCCCTTTACCAGAGCCTGCATCTGGGTGACCGTTAATTGGGGTTGCGTGAAATTTCCTTCCTGGTAGCAGTGGCTGCAATACATATTACTTTTTGATCCATCCGTTTTCGTACCACCGCCAGCCTTATCTTTATTCAGCGGCATCCCGCAGCTCTGACAATTTTTGAATGTTTTTTCCATGGCAGTTGATTTGGTACTTGTATCAAACAATTGTAATCGACCATTCAAAATTAATGAAGGTGTTCTATTAAACTTGTTGTATGAAAATAATTTTCAAGTCCATTGTCGTCACCGTTTTTATTCTTTGTGCAACAAAAGGCTTTAGTCAGAAAAATATAGTTTCCCAGGCAACGGAAAAAAAATGGTGGAAGGAAGCGGTTGTTTACCAAATATATCCGCGTAGTTTCAAAGACAGTGATGGAGATGGAGTAGGAGATCTGAACGGCATCATTCAAAAGCTAGACTACGTAAAAAGTCTGGGGATTGATGTGATCTGGCTAAATCCCATTTATGCTTCACCCAATGCGGATAATGGATATGATATCAGCGATTACCAGGCCATCATGAAAGAATTCGGGACGATGCAGGATTTCGACAGAATGCTCGCGGAAATCCACAAACGTGGACTCAAATTAGTAATGGATCTTGTAGTGAATCATTGCAGCGATGAACATTTCTGGTTTAAAGAAGCGCGCAAATCAAGGACAAATCCTTACCGAAATTATTTTCACTGGTGGAATGCAGAAAATGGAAAGCCGGCGCCGCGATATAGTTTTTTTGATGTGAATAATGATGCATGGAAATACGATTCAACCACAAATGCATATTATCTGCATTATTTTGGAGATAAACAACCAGATCTCAACTGGGAAAATCCCGCCCTGCGCCAGGAAATCTATAAAATGATGCGATTCTGGCTGGATAAAGGAATCGATGGATTCCGGATGGATGTGATTACGATCATTTCAAAGGACACCACGTTCCCGCCAATGCCAGCGATGTACAACGGCAGCTGGGATAAATTTTACGCAAACGGTCCGCATATACACGATTATCTGCAGGAGATGAACCGGGAAGTACTAAGCAAATACAATATGATGTCAGTAGCGGAGGGTATGGGTATTTCAACAAACGAAGTTTTGAAATTTGTGGATGCTGACCGCAAAGAATTGAATATGGCCTATCACTTCGAAGGTATGGGTTATGGTTACCTGCCGGGCAAATGGAAAACTCCTGATCCCAAAGGTTACGACCTGGTGGGCTTTAAAAAAATTTATTCAAGATGGGATTCGGTTTTTGCTGAAAAAGGATGGGGAACCATCTATCTCGGCAATCATGACCAGCCCCGCATGCTGACACGCTGGGGAAATGATGCTCCTGAATACAGCGTTTATTCTTCCAAATTACTAACCACATTTTTGATGACCATGCGTTCAACACCATATTATTATTATGGCGATGAACTGGGTATGATGAATATCAAATTTGATAAGATTGAAGACTATCGCGACATCGAAACGCTGAACATGTACCAAAAGATAAAGAATGAAGGCGGAGATTTAAATGCATTTATTGAATCACAGAAAAATGGTGGTGCCCGGGATAATGGGCGCACACCCATGCAATGGTCCAATACGGCAGAAGCAGGTTTTACAAACGGAACGCCCTGGATCAAAGTAAATCCAAACTATTCGACCATCAATGTCACCGCCGAAGAAAAAGATCCAAATTCTATTTTGAATTATTTTAAAAAGATGGTAAGGTTGCGAAAGACCACTCCAACTCTGATCTATGGAAAATATGCGCTGCTGGATAAAGACAATCCTTCTATTTATTGTTACACCCGCACATTGAATGGCCAGAAAATACTGGTGCTCCTGAATTTTAAAGCGCAGGCGGCAAATGCGAATACAGGACTGGACCTGAGCGGGGCCCGGGTTCTTATCGGTAATTATGCTGATCCTTCATTAACAGGAACGTTGAGGCCCTATGAAGCAGTAGTTGTGGAAATTAAATAGTGGAGATTAATAAAACACATGAAAAAATTTTTGATTTCTTTTTTAGTGCAATCCCTGTTCCTGGGAAATATGATGGGCCAATCTGTCACTGCAGAAAAAAAATGGTGGAAGGAAGCTGTAGTCTATCAGATATATCCGCGGAGTTTTAAAGACAGCGACGGGGATGGCATCGGCGATCTTAAAGGCATTATCTCGAAACTGGATTATATAAAGAGCCTGGGTATTGATGTCGTCTGGCTCAATCCCATATATAGTTCCCCCAATGATGACAATGGTTATGATGTGAGCGATTACCGGAATATTATGAAAGATTTTGGTACGATGGCGGATTTTGATTCACTGGTAACGGGGATGCACCGGCGTGGAATAAAAATGGTCATGGACCTGGTGGTGAATCATAGCAGCGATGAACACGAATGGTTTAAACAGAGCCGAAGCTCCAGGACAAGTCCCTATCGTGATTATTATCATTGGTGGAATGCAGAACGGGGGAAACCCACTCCCAGGTATAGTTTATTTGATATCAATCATGACGCCTGGCGTTACGATTCATTAACCAACGCCTGGTATCTGCATTATTTTTCAAGGAAACAACCTGATCTGAACTGGGAAAATCCGCAGTTGCGAAAAGAGATTTATGATATTATGAAATTCTGGGCCGATAAAGGCATCGACGGATTCAGGCTGGATGCATTTGGTTTTGCAGCCAAGGACACGAGCTTCCCGGCCTTCCCCGAAGGATATGAGAAAAACTTTATGCTCTACTATTCCATGGGACCCCATTTGCACGATTATCTACAGGAAATGAATAAGGAGGTGCTCAGCAAATACGACGTGATGAGCGTAGCAGAAGGCGCCGGAAATTCCTTTGCAGATGCGCACAGACTGGTAGATTCAGATCGACACGAATTGAACATGACCTATGCTTTTGAGGGGATCGATATCGCAAAACCGAAAGGATACAGCCTTTTACATTTCAAAGAAGTATTCAGCCGATGGGATAGTGCTTTTGAACATAACGGTTGGTTGTCCATCGTTCTTTCAAATCATGACCAGGCCAGGCTGGTGAGCCGGTTTGGAAATGACCTGCCGCAGTACCGCGCGCTGTCATCCAAAATGCTCAGCACATTTATTCTGACCATGCGGGGTACGCCATACTACTATAATGGAGATGAGTTAGGCATGACGAATTCAGATTTTAAAAGTATTCATGATTTCCGGGACCGGCCGGCACTCATTGAATACCAGCATATATTAAGTATTCATGGAGATACCGGTACTTACCTGAAAATTTTAAAGTTCCAGGGCAGGGATAACGGACGTACGCCATTTCAGTGGGACGGAAGTTTAAATGCTGGTTTTACTACAGGAACACCCTGGATCGCTGTGAATCCGAATTATAAAATGATCAATGCGGAAGAAGAAGAAAAAGACCCGAACAGTTGTCTGAATTATTTCAGGAAACTGGTCAAGCTGCGAAAAAATAATCCCACCCTCATATATGGCAGGTACGAATTACTTGATAAAAATAACCCGAAGGTTTTTG
>DASXNJ010000092.1:0-5842 GCA_036495145.1 Puia sp. | reverse complement strand
GTATAATTCTTATCGTATTTTTTTGCAAAATCGTCGAAAGTAATAATGGAAGTGGCAGGGTTTGGATAAAAGTGCACAGTGGATGGATTTGCATTATCTGCAAAAGCAACGGGTCGGTTTTGGGCACGGGCCCCGGCCGTTGAAAAGAACACCATAAGGAGAACGAAGTAAAAAATCCTCATAGCTTACCGGATAAGGTTTCAGGGATACAATATACCTTAATTTAATCAAAAGTACAAAAACACCCGTAATCTGTTCTGCCTCCTCAACTTAGCATAACGGATAAAATAGCCTTAATTGTATTTCCCGCTCATTTTAGTTTTTCTTCCATAAAATAATAAGCATCTCCCAACGCTCCGATCGAATTCTCCCAGCTGTGGCTCAGCGCAAAATCTCTTCCTTTTTTCCTCATTTCTTCAGTGATGTCGTCGGGCCGGTTCAATATTTTTCGAATAGCTTCTACAAATTCCTCTTTTGAATTACATAATTCGCAATAATTCCTGAACATTTCCATCGCTTCTGTGGCCGTAGCTACAACCGGTTTACCCGCGGCCAGATATTCATCTATTTTTCTCGGATAGTTTCCGATCGTCTGTTGATTTACCAGTTGCGGGTTAATACATACCGTAAACCGGTTTACAAAGGATGCCGCCTCTTCCGGTTCTTTAAGCCCCGGGAAAAAAACATTGGGTAATAGTCTCAGCTGACTCTTCGCGAAAAGGCTGTCCACAGGACCAACCAAAACAAGGCTCATTTCGGGCAACTCAAGGGCAATATGCAATAATAAGGCCTCACTCAGCCGCATGGAGTTTATGGCCCCGCAATAGCCTATTATGGGCCCTGGAATGGATTTAATATCATCCGGTTCCGGCAGATCATGCCTTAAAAAAGCTTCCGGGTTACAACCCTGGCCAATATCCACACTATTGGGGTTCCATTGTCCTGCATATTCCGCAAGCCAGCGTGAATTGGCCACTACGAGATCCGCCTTTTGGATCATTTCCATTTCACACCGGGGACCGTATTTTCTGAAGTATGGCTGGCTGGTTAAGGAGTCCCGGATATAAAAAATATAATCGACGATCGGCAGCAGTGATTTCTGGTACAGTCCCCTGAAAAAATCATTATCATTTATCATCAGGCAATTCGTGAAATTCAGATCGCGGATTGCTTTTTTGATTTCTATTGCGAGCCTTTTATTATTCGTCCGGTTGAAAAAGTCAAAGAGTTTGTAAGTCGGTGACCAATTGCCCGATTCCAGCATCGACACGGGATGCAGAACCCAGAGATGATCACGGATCCATTCTGGGTTTTCCCGGATTTCAACTGTCTTCTTTTTTGTTGAAAATATTCTTTTCAGTAGCGAATTCCTGTCCGGGGCACGATCAATGAACAAAACACGGTTGTAACGGGCAAGCTCAAACGCCATCTCCTTAAAATTGAAGGCAATTTCTGAATTCCAGGGCTGGAAACTGAATAAAACGATATCCCTGTTTTTTATGAATTGATGCGTCATTTTAATATCTACAGATCAGAAATTAGGATTCAGCAGCGTCAGAAGAAGTCATTTTCTTATCACCGTCAATGAAAACCCCATTGAAATATTTTGCGGACTACATGATTCTTCAGATCCGGGAGACTTTGATTATAATAATAAACCTGGGTAATCCGCTTACCGGGAGATCCAACCTTTCAAAAATAATCATAAAACCGGGAAAGTAAAATTTAATGGCGAATGGCCGCCTGTTTATCATTTCGTTTTTAACGGAATAAAATTATTATCCATTCCCTTCACCTGAATCTTTTAAATTAGTGGCCACCAAGGATTGATAATGATAAAGTTTTTGTTTTTTTTCAGTTTCCTGATCGTTTTATACAGCTATATCGGTTACGGTTTGCTGATTTATTTGATTGTAAAACTAAAAGGACTATTTAACCGAAAAGAAATACGTCAAAAGGAAATGGATTTTGAACCGGAAGTCACAATGGTGGTTGCTGCCTACAACGAAGCTGATTGTATAGAACGAAAATTGATAAACAGCCTGGATTTGGATTATCCGGCGGGCAGACTCCGGTGGATTTTCATAACAGATGGTTCAACAGATGCAACTCCCGAAATTATCCGGAGCCATCCGGACGTTTTATTATTACATCAGGCAGAGAGAAAAGGGAAAGTGGCGGCTATAAACCGGGCGATGAAATTTGTTGGGACGCCATACGTAATATTTTCTGACGCAAATACACTGGTCAACCGGGGTGCGGTCAGAGAAATCCTGAAACATTATGCCGATCCTCGGGTAGGCGGCGTAGCCGGAGAGAAAAAAATAATTTCAGGTGAAAGGAATGATGCAGCAGGTTCCGGCGAAAGTATTTACTGGAGATATGAATCGTTTCTCAAAAAACTGGATTCTGAATTTTATTCGGTGGTGGGAGCTGCCGGAGAATTATTTTCGATAAAGACAGCACTTTTTCACCAGGCCAGTGAAGACACGATCATCGAAGATTTTGTTCAATCGCTGAAAATATGCATGGATGGATTTGTGATACGGTACGAGCCAAAAGCATTTGCTACGGAATCAGCATCCGTTTCGATCCGGGAAGAACAAAAAAGGAAAGTCCGGATTGCAGCCGGAGGCTTTCAGGCCATCCTCATGCTGAAAAATCTGTTTAACGTTTATAAATACCCGCTTTTATCATTTCAGTTCATATCTCACAGAATTCTGCGATGGACCCTTTGCCCTGTTTGCCTGCTGATTTGTTTTTTTACAAATGCCTGGTTGGTTCTTAATGGGCAGAGAGGCTTTTACGAGCTTATTTTACTGGTTCAGACCGTATTTTATGCATTCGCGGCTGCAGGATATGTTTTCGCATACCGAAGCTTGAAAATCAGGGCTTTCTATATACCTTATTATTTTCTTTTTATGAATTTGTCGATGTTTCTTGGCTTCTTCAGATTTATTAATAATAAACAGCCTGTAACATGGGAGAAACTGACAAGGTAAACCCATCAGTACCGGGGCACGATTTTTTGAGTATATAAAACAGCTGACCCAAAAAAAGGGTGTCGATATTTGGATCTTAGGAAAAAATACCTACTTTTATCGTAGAATTTCTAATAATCCGTTCAATACCTCTGAAGTCCTCAACTCCCTTTTTGTCGGGTAATCAGCCATCCATCCTTGAAATCCCCTGACGATTGCTGATTCATTACTTTTAATACCTGATGTTCATCCATATCTCAAGTTTAACCTTAGATGCCAATACCGCTTGTCAGCCAGTTCCGAAAATTCCAGCCTAGTGAGGAATAGAGTCAAATTTTAATCAAGGCTTTCTACCCATGAAAAAGCAAATTTTAGCAGTAGATGATAGCAAGGCGATTCGGTTTTTACTTCAAACAGTACTTGGAAAATCTTATCAGGTTATAACAGTACCGGATGGTTGTTCAGCAATGCACTGGTTATCGAGGAGAAATTTTCCACATCTGATTATTGCGGATCCGCAATTACCAGACCTGGAAAACTGGGAGTTGATACAACAGTTGTCTTCCAGTGGAATCTATAAAAATATTCCGGTGATGGTTTTATCTGGTTTGAATGCAGAAGAAACGGAAGAAAAATGTTCAACTTATTCAGTTCAAAAATATTTTCTGAAACCGTTTAACCCGGTAAACCTGGTGAACGCGGTACAACAATTGATAGAGGATAAGTCTCTGGATACCTATTACCCAATGAAAGCAGTTTAATCGCTGATGAGTACTATTGAAAATTAATTTTAACCTGATTATGGATTTTACAATTCTACCCAAATCTGCCTACGACGGAAAAGCTTTTGTAAGGTACCGCGTACCTGCAAAAGAGATTTCTGCAGATCCTGTGATCGTTCATAGCGGATTTTATTATATCGGAAAAAATCCCGTTAATATTGAAAAACTTGTTAAACTTTTCAAACGTGGATATGCTTCCGACAGCATCGAAAACGCGCGTGCAGAACTGAAACGTTCCATTGAACAGGAAAAAAACACATTACCGGAAGTCATTTTTTGCGAGTCGAGCTTTGATTTTTCTGCTGTGAAAAATTTCAATCAGTTTCTAAATAGTAATCCGCTGTTTAGTACCATTCCATTTATTATGGATTCCTTCAATCTGGCTGAAACGGAATTGGCGCTTTATAAAAAGCATATGCTGGCCGATGATATCCTGCAGATTGAAGAAACTGAACCAAACGCGCTGCTGGGTAAAGTGCGTTTTTTGAATAAGGTGAAAACGAAAGCCATTGAAATGAACTCGAGTCTTAAGCAGGACGAGGCAAAGGTTGTTTCCACCAATAATATGCACAGCATTTTGAAGCGCAGTTTCGATATACTCGTTGCGCTGACCGCCATACTTCTTTTAAGTCCCCTGTTTATCCTGATTGCCCTGGCTATCCGGATTGAATCAAAGGGACCTACTTTTTATATTTCAAAAAGAGCGGGCCGTGGATATAGAATATTTGACTTCTTTAAATTCAGAACGATGTTCACCGGCGCGGAAACCCATGTACAGGAACTTTCTCATCTGAATCAATATACTGAAGAGCAAAAAAAAGTACCCACCTTCTTCAAATTCAATAACGATCCACGTGTTACCAAAGTCGGCGAATTCCTCAGAAATACAAGTCTCGACGAATTACCCCAGCTGTTGAATGTATTACTGGGAGATATGTCACTGGTTGGCAATCGTCCTCTCCCGCTTTATGAAGCGGCGACACTCACTACTGATCAATGCGCACAGCGTTTCCTTGCTCCGGCCGGAATGACCGGGCTGTGGCAGATCAAAAAAAGAGGTCGTGAAGACATGTCGGTAGAGGAAAGAATCAGTCTCGATATCGACTATGCCAACAAGTACAATTTTATGTACGATCTCTGGATCATGGCCAACACACCATCCGCCATTATCCAAAAATCGAGCGCTTAGTATTAACACATCCGCATTCAGTATTATCTTCCGGGCATGAATTCATCTGAAGCAGGTTATCAACCCCTTGTTTCCATTATAACCCTGAATTATAATCAGGCAGCTTTGACAACGGAATTTCTGGAATCGAGCAAAAAACTGCTTTACCCTCATATTGAAATATTGATTTGTGACATGGGTTCGCAGGAGAGTCCCGGAAACATTTTCAACGGTATCGAATATCCAAATGCAAGACTCCTGGTAAGTAAAGAAAACCTGGGGTTTGCCGGCGGGAATAATTGGGGTGTACGACAAGCCCGCGGCGAATTTATTTTTATTGTGAATAACGATACCGATCTCACACCGGATATTATTGAGCGCCTGATACAGCCATTTTCCAAAAACAAATCGATCGGGATTGTTTGTCCCAAAATAAAATATTTCGACAACCCTCATATTATTCAATACGCCGGCTTCCGGCCGATGAATCCATTTACAGGAAGAACATCCTCTATCGGCGACCATGAAACGGGTAACGGACAATTTGATGATTCCGTCATCACAAACGGCGCGCATGGCTGTGCGATGATGGTAAAAAAAGAAGTAATAAAAAAAACCGGTCTCTTCCCCGAGAATTTTTTCCTGTATTATGAAGAATGGGATTTATCGGCAAGGATGCAAAAAGCCGGGTATCTCATCTGGTACCAGTCTGAAGCCACCATCCTGCATAAAGAATCCATGACGGTAGGCAAGGAAAATCCAATGAAGACATACTATCTCACCAGAAACCGCATTCTGTATATGCGCAGGAACAGCGACCCGTTTAATTTACTGGTATTCGCCCTTTTTTTTATTCTGTTTACCATCCCCAAAACTATTTTTGCCTGCCTCCTGACCGGGCGTTTTATAAA
>DASXNJ010000091.1:0-3595 GCA_036495145.1 Puia sp. | reverse complement strand
TTAACAAGCCTATAACAAAGCTCTGATGAAGTTAAAATTATTGATTCTGTTACCGCTTTTCCTTTCTCTTCAAAATGTGTGGCACTCTAATCTGGAAGAGGCAAAGAATATCGCGCAAAAGGAGCACAAATATATACTACTGAATTTTTCGGGTTCTGACTGGTGTGGGCCCTGTATCAGAATGCGGCAGGAATTTTTTGAATCCGCGGTTTTTAAAGAAATGGCGGATTCAGATCTGATACTTGTAAATGCCGATTTCCCAAGGAACAAAAAAAATCAGCCTTCTGCAACCCAGCAAAAAATGAATGATGAAATGGCTGACAAATATAATTCGCAGGGCAAATTTCCATTTACCTTATTATTGGACTCCGTGGGGAACGTGTTGCAGACCTGGGAAGGATTTCCGGAGGAATCAGTAGAATCTTTTACGTTGGATATCAGAAATTCCATTTACACTGTGAGGCAAAAATGAAAGAAGCAGCTACATATCACAAAAATCTGAAATTGATGGGAAACCACTTTCAAATCAGCGCTGTGGCCGAAGAAGAGGAATGGGCCCATGCGTGCATTGATGCGGGTATCCTTGAAATTCAACGGATCGAAAAACTATTGACTACGTTCAACGACGAAAGTGAAACGGCATTGATTAATCGAAATGCAGGTGTCAAACCCGTTGCTGTGAGCAGGGAAACATATAATATTATCGAACGTTCGATCAGGATATCCCGCATTACACAGGGTGCCTTTGACATTACATATGGTTCAGTAGATAAACGATTATGGAATTTTGACACCCACCTTCATTCACTTCCTGATCAGGAGACGGCCAAAAAGATGGCCACGCTGATAAACTACAGGAACATCGTGATGGATGATCTGAATTGCACCGTCATGTTAAAAAAACCAGGCATGCGAATTGGTTTCGGCGGGATCGGAAAAGGTTATGCAGCAGAAAGGGCAAAAATGGTAATGAAAGAAATGGGCGTGCAGAGCGGGGTTGTTAATGCAGCAGGAGATATGACTGCCTGGGGGCTTCAACCCAATGGAAAACAATGGACGATTGGCATCGCCGATCCCAATTCCAAAGACAAGATATTTTCATATATGAATATTACCGACATGGCAGTGGCCACCTCCGGTAATTATGAAAAATACATAGTGATCAATGGTCAGAAATATTCGCATACCATCAACCCCAAAACGGGCCTCCCGATAAGGGGAATAAAAAGTGTAACGATTATCAGCCAGAATGCTGAAATAGCCGATGCCATGGCAACGCCGGTTATGATTATGGGAATTATTCCCGGTCTGACGATGATTAATCAGATGAAAGGCATTGAAGCGATTATTGTTGATGATTATGATAAAGTATATGCTTCCGGTAACATCCATTTCAATTGAGTATTAAAATCAGATTATGTTAAAATACGGGCTCTTTTTTTTGACAATATTGGCGATGACCTCCTGCTCCCATGTAAAAGAATATCAGAAAAGCAGGGTCAATGATTCCGAGATGTCTCTTTCGAGCAGGCATGTGGAAAAAAATGAACTCAATGCACAATCCTATCGGGAAGGGTCTTCCGGCGCCAATGGTGGCAAAACAGGTGGAGGCTGCGGTTGTAACTAGATTTTAATTTGTAAAAGAGAACATGAAAAAGCTTTCCCTTTCTGTAATCGGTATGTATTTGATGATGGCGCAGGCATTTTCCCAAACAAATGCAACTGATAGCGCAGGATATAAACCAAAGAAATTAAAACTGGATGAAATTAATCTGGTTTCCAGCTATTACGACCAGACGGCCAATAAGTCGGCGGTAATGGGTGGAAGAACCGACGAAAAAGGCAATGGAGACGTAACCGATTTTGCCAACGGAATCGATGTAACATTTATCGGCTGGGATAAAAAGCAAAGAAAAAACACGATTTCTGTGGGACTGGGTATCGATTATCATACAGCTGCCTCGCAGGCTTATGTCGATTCCATGGGCACTTCACGGAACGATGGAACCAGAATCTACCCAACCCTGAGCTGGTCAAGGGAAAATGAAAGAAAAGGAACATCTTTCAGCCTGGGTACTTATTATTCTGCGGAAAACAATTATTATTATTCTCTTGGACTCAATGGTTCCGTTTCGAAGAAAAATAAAAATAATGGTGAATTCAGTCTGAAGGTTGTAGGCTTTTTCGATCAGATTAAAATGATATATCCGACGGAATTCATACCGGTAACAAAAGCACCACCGATAGACAGCACCTTACAATTACATTATATTACAAGCGCCAGTGGACGATCGGAGTTAGTGAACAGCAGTGGACAGGTGGTCGGAAAGTCAAGTGCTCCCAATGTTCCATCCAAATCCAGAAACACACTGACAGCTTCCCTTTCTTTTTCCCAGATAATCAATCAGAGAATGCAGGGGAGCGTTGAACTGGATATGGTGTATCAGAATGGTTATCTTGGTCTTCCTTTTCATCGGGTATATTACAACACGGGAAAAGATACAATTGAAAATCTGCCGTCGCAACGATTCAAATTGCCGATTGGTTTCAGACTAAATTATTTTCTGGGCGACAATATTATCATCCGTTCTTATTACAGATTTTATGCGGACAGCTGGGGAATTGTGTCCAATACTTTTAATGTGGAGTTGCCGGTTAAAATCACACCGTTCGTTTCCATATCTCCTTTTTACAGATTTTACATGCAAACGGCTGCGAGATATTTTGCACCCTATGCTGTGCACACAGAAGACGAACAATACTTTACGAGTAATTATGCATTGGCGGCTTTCAATAGTAACTCATTTGGAGCAGGTTTGAGGCTTGCGCCACCCAGAGGTATTTTTACAAACAGTCTCAGGGTTCTTGAACTTCGGTATGGTCATTATTCGCAAACAACCGATCTGAATGCCCATATTATCTCGTTGAATCTGACATTCAAATAAATATTACGGGAAACAGTAACGATATTTGGCCATGATTCGTAAAATATTCATTTGCTTAATTGTTATTTTTATTTCGATTCAATTTATCAGACCGGCCCGTAATTACGGTATGGCAGAAGGACCGTCAGATCTTATGCATACGGTTCACACACCCGATTCGGTAGCCCATATATTAAAAACGTCATGCTATGACTGCCATTCCAACCGCACCGAATATCCCTGGTATGTAAATATTAATCCGGTTGGATTGTGGCTGAGAAGTCATATCAATGATGGTAAACGGGCCATTAATTTTTCTAATCTTTCCGGATTCAACAAAAAGAAACTGGATCACCGGATGGGAGATATTGCAGAAGAAGTGGAAAAGGGTGATATGCCCCTGAGTTCGTATACATTTATTCATGGATATGCCAAACTGGACAGTGGTCAGATAAAATTAATAAAGGACTGGACAGTTGCCGCCCGGGCAGAAATTGGATATAAAGAATAAGCGTTATCAACAGATTATCTGATGAAATTTATTTTTCAAATTCGTTCCTCTTACGATATTTGGATAGTAAATGCATGAGTCATGGTAAATATTAAAACACAGGCGGAGAAAGCTGAACGGTTCAGAGCCCAGCATCTGGATGAAAAATTATTGGTATTAC
>DASXNJ010000090.1:0-3620 GCA_036495145.1 Puia sp. | reverse complement strand
ACCATTGTGCGGGTTTTATTTTCCTTTAATCATTTGGATAGCGGACAAAATATATTAGTTGACGAGATGTAATTTTAGAATATAATTTTTGAATAAAACCAGTCTTATGTCACTGAAGGTTTTGATTGTAGAAGACCAGTTTCTGGAGGCCGACAGTCTCAGCATCATTTTGAAGAAGGAGGGATATGAAATTCATGGAATTGCCAAATCTGTCGGGGAAGCTATTCAATTATTAGATAAGGGCAGACCGGATATCGTTTTGGTGGACATCTTTTTGCAGGGAAAGCTCACTGGTATTGATTTGGGCCGCATGCTCAATGAAAAAAATATTCCTTTTATTTTTTTGACAGCGAACTCCAATGCTTTTACCATGGAGGAAGCATTGGCCACAAAACCCTTTGGCTTTCTCGTAAAGCCTTTTCGCGAACCTGAAATTCTGACAACGCTCAATATCGCAGTCTATCGACACCAGAAAAGCATTGAATTTGTTTCAAGACAGCAGCAGTGGCTCAGCCAGCTATTACAGGACATTCTGGAAATCACAGGAACAAAATCCGAAAAGGTACTGGCCCTCGTAAAGGCCCTGACTTCTTTTTTACCATTTGACTATGTGGTGATAGACACGGATATTTCCAACTCGAATGAAAATGCGGTTTTCAGATACCAGCGTACGGGCTTTGATGAATATGTGCATCTGGATGGTGCCGCTGATCGTCATCACCATAATCCGGAGTGGACCGACCATATTGCAGTACGAAAAAAAAACAGGGAAAAAAGGACACCATACTTTTTAAATGGTAAGGAATATATTGAACAATGCAAAAACGACCGGATAGAAGAAAAAATCAGGCAGATCAAAGACTTTAAATCAAAATTATGGATGCCATTGCTAAAACACTGGGATCTTGAAATGTCTATCACATTATATTGCTGTACCGGCAATACCTATTCCCCTGAACATATCGAACTGATCGGATCCGTTCAGGAATTATTGGCAAAAGTGCTGAACGATGTCAGAAAAAGCGAAAATGATCAGCATTCCCTGGCAAAATCACCACGAACAAAACTTCCGGGCCAGCTGCTGAATCCTGAACTGGACGGGATCATCGGCCGGAGCCCCAAATTACTAGAAGCGCTTGATAAAGTTTCACAGGTTGCTCCCTTTGACAATACAGTGCTGTTGATGGGTGAGTCCGGTGTAGGAAAGGAGGGTTTGGTGAAAGCATTGCATCAGCTCTCCAATCGAAAATCAAAGATACTTGTTAAGGTAAATTGTGCCGCCATCCCGGTCACTCTTGTAGAATCTGAATTGTTTGGTCATGAAAAAGGCGCGTTTACGGGCGCCCTGGAAAAGAGGATAGGAAAATTTGAAATGGCAGATGGAGGAACTTTATTTCTTGATGAAATAGGAGAACTGCCGATGGAAGTGCAAAGCAAATTATTAAGGGCAATACAGGAAAAAGAGATTGAACGGGTTGGCGGCAGGATAACCATAAAAACCGACGTTCGGATAATAGCAGCCACAAACAGAAATTTGTTACAGGAAATAGCAGATGGAAATTTCCGTCTGGATTTATATTACAGGCTAAATGTCTTTCCAATAACGCTTGCACCTCTGAGAGAAAGACAACAGGATATACCCGTACTGGCGAAATATTTCTTAAAATATTTTGGGGATCGTTCCGGGAAAACTGAGTTAACCCTGAGTGAATCAGCCGTGAAACAACTTTGTAATTACACATGGCCCGGAAATATCAGGGAATTGCAACACCTGATTGAACGACATGTACTGCTGGCAAAGCGAACAGTTATAGATCGTTTTGAGATGCCTGAATCATTTCCCATTGCCAGCATTTCTTCGGGTCTGAATACAGAATTAAAATCCTTTGACGAAATGGATAAGGAACACATTATTTCTGCTCTTAGGAAAAGTAATGGTAAGATCTCCGGAAGGGGTAGTGCGGGTGAGTTATTAAAACTTCATCCCACAACTTTACGATCCAAAATGAAGCGCCTGGGCATTGCATGGCCCGTTAAATAGCTTCTAATCGTCAAAATCGACGAAATACCGACATCGATGGTGATAAACTTCAATATAACCATGTGATTTGCAATCCACTGGTCCATGGCACGCGTCTTGTCAATTCTCCCGGGATTCGTTTGTATTTGAACCGTAAACGTTCCAAGAATGAAATCAGCGAGAGCTCTTTTACTGGAATTCCTGAATGCCTTTCCTTCCGCTGCAAAGGCAGCAGCACTTTTTGCCGACGATGGGGCGCTCGAAATTCCATATTTGCAAACGGTGAATATTCAGCCTGCATCAGAAGGACCCGCGGAAATAGAAAAATTCCTAACCACATTGATGGAGATGGTGCCGGATTGGAAATATTCAAACATCAAAATACTAATGGAGGATAAGGACCAGGTGTTTGCAGAGTACGAAGTTCACGCTTTGGCAACGCACACTAACCGGCGATTTGACCAGTTGTTTTTTGGCAGGCTTGTAATAAACGAGCAGTACAAAATAAAGTTATTGCGCGAAGCACAAAATCTTGTCATTACAGCAAGCGCCTTATTAAAAAACGGGATTGATGATATTCCGAGGATTTAGCATGATCCAACGGAGTATGCAGCAACCTAAACCAGTTATTATCCATTGATAATGTTTGAATCTTTGATAAAATATTTCATCAGTTATACCAATAAGTCCATAACCGGAGCTGATATTGGTTTGATTGAATGTTTTTTCGAAAAGAAAAAATTTAGAAGAAGGCAATATTTTCTGCAGGAAGGTGAGATATGTAAATATTCGGCTTTTATTTTAAAAGGCGCCATGCGGCTCTACCGGGTGGATGAAAAAGGAGAGGAGCATATCGTTAATCTGTTTGTTGAGAATTGGTGGGCCTCGGATCGTGAAAGTTTAATGAATGAAACTCCATCATATTATTTTATCGATGCCTGGGAGGAAACGGAGGCGTTGCTGATTCGTAAAAATGATTTGTCAAATTTGATTGAGCGGATACCTGCGCTCACAGAATGGATCAGAAGGATGGATGCCAATTTCGCAATATCATCCCAAAGGCGGATCAGTGCTGCTATCAGCCTGTCAGCAGAAGAAAGATATTATGATTTTGAAAAGGTAAATCCGGAATTTTTGCATCGGTTTCCACAACATATTATAGCGTCCTATCTGGGAATCAATCGCGAAACACTCAGCAGGATTCGCAGCCGTTGCTTAAAAAAGCAATGCTGACCGGGGTCGGAATCCTTGTTTTTTCATTGACATTTGTCACTCATATTTTGTGGTATTTGTCATTGGCCGTCCCTTTTCCAGGTTGTAACTTTCTGTTGTGGGTTGCAATTAACGAATATGGAAGCCTCATCTTTTCATACATCAGCCGGTCAGTTCCTAAAGAAATACTACGAAGAAAACCTGTTGAACAGCCTTCAGTTTACTTACCGCTTCCTGGCTTCACTCGCAAACGAAGCAGAACATATTGCAACATCCATGGAACTCAAAGGCATGGACTATGAAAATGCCGTTGTGGCCACCTGGTTCCGTTTCGCCGGAGTGGTTGAGTTAGGCAGCGGGTATACAAACAGGATGAAAGATATCCTGG
>DASXNJ010000089.1:0-4220 GCA_036495145.1 Puia sp. | reverse complement strand
AACAGAAACCAGCTGGCACCTGATATCCTGGCTGGTATAACACTGGCGGCGCTGGGTATTCCGGAAGTTATGGGTTATACCAAAATTATTAATCTTCCGGTAGCAACGGGATTATACACCATGTTCGTCCCAATGCTGGTTTTTGGTTTGTTCGGCTCTTCAAAACATTTAGTAGTTGGCGCAGATTCTGCTACGGCAGCAATTGTTGCCGCCTCCCTGATTGTGTTTGTCCTCCCGGCGAATAAACAATATTTTGAACTTGCTAAACTGGTAGCACTGATCACGGGTTTCATGTTGCTGCTGGCCCGGATTTTTCGTTTCGGATTTATAGCCGATTTTTTGTCGCGCACGGTGCTGGTTGGTTTTCTTTCCGGAGTGGGATTTCAGGTTGCTTTTGGAGAGTTGCCACACACCCTGGGCATTCCGAAAACCGGACATAGTTTTATACAACAGCTTGTTTTTACATTTCAGCATCTCTCAAATACCGATTTGCAAAGTCTTGTCATTTCCATTATTACGATTGGAGTCATTGTTGTATTCGATAAGATTCTTCCAAAATTCCCCGGCGCCCTGGTTGTTGTCATCGGTATGATCATCGTCAGTGCCACAATGCATTGGGGAAATCACGGAGTGTCTCTCGTTGGCGAAGTTCCCAGTGGCCTGCCCAAACCGGGATTCATACCGGATGTTAGTTGGGCAGATACACTCAATGTGCTGCCTATTTGCTTCTCCTGTTTTGTGGTAGTGCTTGCGCAGAGTGCGGCTACTTCACGCGCTTATGCAACCCGTTATCGCGAATCATTCAGCGAAAATCAGGATCTCGTGGGATTGTCACTTGCCAATATTGCTGCCTGTTGCAGCAGTGCTTTCGTTGTGAATGGAAGTCCCACCAAAACTGCCATGGTGGACAGTGCCGGCGGCAGAAGCCAGGTGTCACAATTCACAACAGTAACGATGGTATTGCTTGTATTGCTTTTTCTGACGAAACCACTCAGCTTCCTGCCAAATGCGGTCCTGGCGTCCATCGTTCTGCTGATCGGAGTTAAACTGATTAACATCCGGGCGCTTCGTGAAATATACAAGGTAAAGCCAAGGGAATTTGCGTTGGCGGCCGTAACAGCCGCGACTGTAATCTTCATCGGAGTGGAACAGGGCATCCTCCTGGCGATTGTACTTTCTTTACTGCAACAGGTGCGGAGGAACTATCAGCCTCATACGGGCATCATTGTACATGATGCGACAGCGGATTGGAGGATGGAAAAAGTGTCACCCAATGAAATGATTGAACCCGGTTTGATCATGTATTGGTTTGGATCAGAACTTTTTTATGCAAATGCCAATCATTTCTCGGAAGAAATACACAAGCTTGTGAATGAGACGGTACCGAAGCTGAACTGGCTGGTGGTGGATGCAGGCGCTATAACTAATATTGATTATTCAGCCGGCTGCACGCTGAAAGATTTACAGCAGGACCTGGCAAAACAGAATGTTGTATTAGCTTTTTCAAGGGTAGGTAACACGCTGCTTAAAGAATTTGACCGCATGGACATTACAGAATGCATCGGCCGCGATCATTTATTTCTTTCCCGTTCATCCTGCATTCAGGCATACCGGTCACGTAACCCAATTGTATAACGAATTATTACCATCAAATCATCAGGCGTATTTCACCTTTGGTTTCAAATTCCTTTCGTGTTATTACCTTTCAAAATCATTCTCCCTTAAGACCCTTAATGATCACATTTCCTGTTCCATTTTTGTCGCAGGGATAACCAAAATCTCTTTGTAAAGATTTAGGGTTATTAATGGTTGAATAAAATTCATCAAGGAATTGCACCGTCGTCCTGATATACTTTGCCTCCAGCAACGGACATCCCGTAAATATGTCATAGATGTCTTTTTTCATCTGGTTATAATAAACAATCGTGCTGTCAAATATCTTCATATCCTGAACGCAATAACCACGATAACGACGTTCACGCACGGATCTCATTTCCAATTCTTCTGCTGGTAATGCATATGGGGCATTCACAATACCCGACAGATCAAAGTCATAAGGTACCGTAACAGGAACAGAAAGTGAATCCGTTGCAATCAAATGGATGTTTTGCAGGTATTCCACTGACCAATCGGTATTGCCTATGAGATATTCAAATGTAGCCATTCTTAAAAAAGGCCCCTGCACCGTTTGTTGTGACCTGATTTTTCTTTTAACCAAAACACTGTTATTCCTTTTGGCCATTTGATGTTCATCCTCCAACAGGATTCCATAAAATGGTGAAACAGCTTTTTTATTTTTCGGATCTTCAAGTGTTACCCTAAGGAGCCTGGCCCTGAAACTTTGCGGTGACAGCAGGTTATACAATTTATAAACGAGCCATTCATGTACAACATATTCTTCGCCCTGACAGGGCATCCCCAGTTTTAATTTAGGTTGCCCGGAGAAATAAGAAGATGATTGCCCATTATTTTCATTAAACTGAATCAATAAGGGCGGATAAAGGCAATTTTCCTTTAGCCTGCGGAAATGACCCCTTGTTTTAACTTTAACCGGTATGGAGATAACGGTACTGTCTTCCCCACTGTATGAAAGAATCATTGGAAAGTCCCTGGCTTCTCCTGAGCGGTTGTTTAATAAATCATGGACATTCCCTTTTAAAGTAATATGCAGGATATCGTCAGATTCAAATAATCCCTTTTTTGCCAATTGCTGACGCTCTGTCGGGATTGTAGAGGCAACAGGGGTCTGCGTGTTTCCGACAGCGAAACAAAAACAGAATCCTAAACCAAGAAGCATATCCATCTTCATCATTAAAAATTATTAATGTTATACTCCAAATAAAATTGATCGGATCCGGATACCGTTCTTCCACGGGGCCAAAGTTAGAATTCCGTCAGTTTAAAACATTGTAGTCGCTGAGGAACACCCCATAAGGCGCAGAATAAAATAAAACATCCGATTTCATAAACTACGGCAGAGAAAAATCCGTCGGACACCGGCTATATCAGGTTGCCGATGAGGTTTACAATAGTATTAATTTATAAAAGGTATGTACGATTTCTGAAAACAGCTAATTTAAATATTTCAACTGACATTCGGTAATAAGCGATATGTAAAAACGGGCCAAATGGGGATTGATGGTAGCTTACAGGTTACATTTTTATTGAGTAACTGTTGTAATAAAGACATATCACTATATTGTGAACGAGGTTGTAAATTCTATCATATCGAATTAAACAGATCCTGGCAGATGTGGAATATCATGGTTTAATCCGGAAAGAATGGAGGGGCTTATTCATATAAAACATTACCATTTCACAATAATAATTATCCTTGGTGTATGCTTATCCAATGAGGTAAAAGCACAAACTGTCGATCACTTCAGTGGCTGGTCTGCGGTATTCAGCACTACAAGACTAAACAGCAAATTCAGTTTGCATCTCGAGGCCCAGGTCAGATCCAATAACGAATGGAAGGAAGTGCAAACGGTAATACTCAGAACCGGCCTGAATTACAATATCAAACCTGGTCAGATTATTACTGTCGGTTACGCCTACATCGCTCATCACCGTACCAGAGACAGCGTGAGGGGCTGGGGTCCTGAGCAAAGGATTTGGGAGCAATTTATTCTCAATAAAGCATTTTCGATTAATGATCATTTAATTACCATCCAGAACCGGTTTCGCCTTGAGCAGCGGTGGATTAGCCGGAGCACAGTTAAAGATGATCAGCTGGTAACAGATGGCTACATTTTTTCACAGAGGATACGCTATTTTGCCAGAGCGATTTATCCATTCTCACCCACTTCCCAGAAAGTATTTTCGAAAGGTTCATATTTCTCACTGCAGGATGAATTGTTTTTTAACCTTGGCAATACGTCCGATGTGAATGGAAAATTCTTTGACCAGAACAGGGCTTATACTTCCATAGGTTATCGGTTTTCTTCAAAATATGATTTGGAAATCGGGTATATGAATCAGATCGTCTCGGGGAGGGATAACCTGAAAACCATTAATAATATTTTACAATTTGCTGCTTATTTACGACTGTAGGATATACAAACCGGCCCATGTAACCTCGTTATAAATTTGTTAACCTTCTAATGGGAAAAGAATCTGTTCCCTGAGCAGGAAATTAAATTGAGCGATAAAAACACCCGGCTTCTTTTACCGCTTCGAGGGACACAAATTTTAAATGATGAAAGATCTGCTGAAATGCA
>DASXNJ010000088.1:0-2619 GCA_036495145.1 Puia sp. | reverse complement strand
AATAAATAAAATTCTTTTCTTTGCTACCATTAGGAAGGAGAATTGGTGATCGGGAGAATACCCGAAATTCAGTTTGCAAAGGTAAGGTTAATTCCCTAAATGGCTTTCTTTGAATGCTTCTGAAATGCTAAAATGCTGATAATGATTCTATTTAAAAGATCCGTTGATCTTCAGCAATGGGTGTCGGAACAGAAAGGTAAGGGCAAAATAACCGGTTTTGTTCCTACGATGGGTGCCCTGCACGAGGGTCATATTCAATTGATAAAGGCCTGCCGGTCAATGGTAGATCTGACCATTTGCAGCATTTTTGTGAATCCGGCCCAGTTTAATGATCCAAAGGATTTTGAAAAATATCCGGTCAGCATTGAAAAAGACATACAGATGCTCCATGATGCCGGTACGGATCTGGTTTTTCTGCCTTCTGTCGATGAGATCTATTCCCAGGGACAGGCAGGGTTGGAGACTTATGATCTGGGGCCATTGGAAACCCTGCTCGAGGGCCGGTACAGGCCGGGACATTTCCAGGGCGTTTCCCAGGTGATGAGCAGACTATTAAAACTGGTAAATCCTGATCATCTCTTCATGGGGCAAAAGGATTTCCAACAATGCCTTGTAGTACAGAGGCTGATAGAAATACTTCATTTTCCTGTACAGTTTCATACGGTTCCGACAGTTCGGGAAGCGGACGGCCTTGCACAAAGCAGCCGTAACCGGCGGCTTACTGCGGAACAGCGGGAAAATGCCGTGGCTATATCCCAGGCGCTCTTTGATATCCGTGGAAAACTTGCTTCCGGTGATGCCGCTGGTCTGCTAAAAAAGGCGCAGGAAAAACTGGATGCAGCTCATTTTAAAACCGATTATATCTCTATCGCCCGTGCCAGCGACCTTCAGCCAATCATCAACTGGAATGGAAAAGAAAAAGCAGTTGCACTGATCGCTGCATTTCAGGGAGACGTAAGACTGATCGATAATATACTGCTCAATTAGTTTAAATTTGCGGCTCACATTGAAAAAAACCGATGGAAATCGAAGTATTAAAGTCAAAGGTGCACAGGGTAATCATTACAGAAGCTAATCTGAATTATATTGGCAGCCTGACTCTCGATGAAGATCTGATGGATGCAGCAAATTTAATTCCCAATGAAAAAGTTCAGGTAGTAAATGTGAATAACGGAGCGCGGATAGAAACATATATGATTGCAGGAAAAAGAGGTTCCGGCATTTGTTGTCTGAACGGACCTGCGGCGCGCAGTGGTGCTGTAGGTGATGTTGTAATTGTAATATCGTATGCTCATCTTGATTTTGAAGAAGCAAAAAAATTCAAACCATGGGTCGTGTTTCCGAAAGAAGGAAATAAATTATAGTTCTGCACCCATACTGCGCGTCTTTGCGGGTCTTGCGGGATCATCCCTTTAAAATTGTACCTTACCAGCCTATATGAAGAAGACTTTTTTAGCTACTCTTCAATACGCTTTATTCGCGGCACTGGCAGTATTTTTTGTTTGGTTAAGTGTACGCGGTTTGGATCATGAAAAATGGGAACAACTAAAAAGAGCAATGGATCGTGCCCATTACTGGTTGCTGTTTCCCGTTTTCAGTCTGTTACTCATGTCTCACTGGCTTCGCGCTCTTAGGTGGAGACAACTGATGGAGCCCATGGGATATCATCCTTCCCGTCTCAATGCATTTTTCGCCGTAATGATCGGTTATTTTGTAAATCTTGGTGCACCGAGGTTGGGAGAAGTTGTAAAATGCACCATACTGGCCCGCTATGAAAAAATACCAGCCCAGAAACTGGTCGGTACCATCGTTGCTGAAAGAGCCTTCGATGTCATTTGTCTGTTACTGGCATTCGGACTCACCTTCGTTTTTCAGTTCGATATCATCTCTGCCCTTCTGCATGATTATGTTTACCCCGCTTTTCAAAACAAAAACGGACAGACAGCTTATCGGAAAATTTTTTTTCTGATTGCGGGCTTTGTCCTGTTTCTGTTTGTTCTGAAAGTTATATTCAGCCGATTCGGTCATATTAATATTGTTCAGAAAATAAAAGAGATTCTGTTGGGTGTGTGGCATGGTCTGATCAGTGTTCGTGCCCTGAAAAACAAGCCACTCTTTTTCTTTTATACCATTGGTATCTGGATCATGTATCTGCTCAGTACCTGGTGCGGTTTTTTTGCCATCGACGAAACCAGTCATCTTGGTCTGGCTGACGCTTTAACCGTTCTGGTTATGGGCAGTGTGGGCATGATCGTATCTCCCGGAGGAATTGGAGCCTACGCGCTCCTTGTGATGGAAACAGTTGCCTTATATCATGTACCGAAAGAACCGTATGGGCAGGCGCTCGGTTGGTTGCTCTGGTTCGGACAGTTTTTAAGTTTTATTACTTTTGGCGTTTTCAGTTTTATTCTGTTACCGCGTGTAAATCGCAAAAAAAATATCAAGGATGAACCATCCCCAATATATCCATCATAAAATTTTTACGTCGAAGGAAATCGTATTTCAGGTAAACCGGTGGAAGATGATCAGCAAGACAGTTTCATTTACAAACGGGTGCTTTGACATCCTGCATCCGGGTCATATATCTTCTTTGTCAGACGCCGCCCGGGAAGCAGATTT
>DASXNJ010000087.1:0-3053 GCA_036495145.1 Puia sp. | reverse complement strand
CAGGTTTCCAAAGAGGAACTTATCAAAAGACTTCTAAACCGTGGTCTCACCTCCGGACGTACTGATGATGTGAACGAATCTGTTATCGGTTCGCGCATTGAAGAATACGAACGAAAGACAGCTGCCGTTGCAGATCATTATAAGAAACTTGATAAAGTCGTCTACATCCCGGGCGAAGGAAGTGTTGATCAGATTTTTACATCACTTTCAAACGAAATCGATCATAGAAGTTAGATAGTATAGGAGTATAAGAGTGAATTATACTATGCACTAGTCATCCCACTACCTGTCTTCCAGTCTTCCAGACTTGTTGTAAGCGTCACTTAAAACTCAGCATCTCTTTTCTGTATGTTTTTCTCTACCCGCACAGAAATCCGGATACTGATTTCATATAAAAGTATCAGGGGAAGAGCTACAATCGTCTGGCTCATCCAATCAGGAGAAGGTGTAATAACGGCAGCTACAAACAGGATTGCAACATAGGCGTATTTCCGGTAGGTTCGAAGGAAGGATGGTGTGATCAGGCCGATATGTGTCAGGACATAACTGATCAGCGGTAGTTGAAATGCAATTCCTGATCCGATCAGGATATCCAGCAGGTTGTCAAGATAATCATCCAAAGTCGGCCGGGTAATGAGCATTCCGCTCATACCAAGTTTATAGTTTGAAAGAAAACTGAATGTAAATGGAGCAAGCAGGAAGTAACCAAAGGAAATTCCCAACAGGAAAAAAAATGTCACAAAAAAAATTGAGCCGCGGGTGCTGTTTATTTCCTTAGGTGAAAGAGCAGGCTTCACAAATCGCCAGAATTCCCAGAAAATGTATGGAAAAGCAATGATAAAACCGCAAACAAAGGCGATCGTGATGCTGGAAATAAACTGAGATCCAAAAGCCGTGGTTTGCAGCTGCACATTCGCGGCCGGCAAACAAAGCGTATCGCCGATATGTAAAAAATGGCTCAGCTTACAAAGGCCAACAACGGATAAGAAATCCTGTTTCAGCGGACCCATAATGATATTCTCAAAAATCCAGTCGATTTTAATAAAGGCGAATACAGCGAGTATTACAATTGCCAAAACGGAACGAACGATATGCCAGCGCAGGGCTTCAAGGTGCTCTATAAATGACATTTCCGCCTGGCCCGGTGTCCTTTTAAAAAATTTAATCGCCATATTTCACTGATTGCCGTTTTCCTGGCGTCGCAAAGGTAACGATGAAAGCTTAAAGCTTAAAGCCCAAAGCTTAAAGCTTAAAGCTTAAAACTTGTAAATTCATCAAAATAAAAAATGGTGATTTTTTTAGTGCGCTCAGATTATTCGCAGAGTCTTCGAGCCACAACCAGTTTTAGGCTTTGGGCTTTAGGCTTTAGGCTTTAGGCTTTGGGCTTTAGTCTTTGACTACTTAAGTAATTTCATTTTAACCATTTCTATTCTTGTATCGCTTACGCCGAGGATCTCGAACTCATAATCGTCAATAATGATATGTTCTTTAAGACGGGGAATGGCTTCATGGCGGTTTATGATAAAACCCGACAGTGTTTCTGATTCATTTTCCGGAAAATCAAATTCATATTTTTCATTGAGGTAATCCAGTTCCAGGCGTCCGGCAAAAATGAATTCGTCATTCGATAATTTTTTCTCTTCAAATTCCTCAGTATCATATTCATCGCGGATTTCTCCAAAAATTTCTTCCAGCAGGTCCTCCATAGTTACAATACCTGCCGTTCCGCCAAATTCGTCCACAACCCAGGCAATACTTTTCCTTTCCCTGCTGAATTTACTAATCAGATCGGTGGCGCTCATACTTTCCGGCACAGCGGGAATGGGAAGCAGGATATCTTTTGTTGTGAGCGGGGCCTTAAAAAGATCCAACTGATGAATATATCCGAGCACATGATCAATATTTCCATCATAGACAACCAGTTTGCTCAATTTACTGCTCATGAATTTCTTCCTGGCATCATCAATGTTCACCCTGATATCGATGCCTTCGATTTCTTTTCGCGGAATCAGGCATTCCCGCACTTTTACTTTCGGAAGAGACAGCGCAGCCTCAAATAGATCCGTATTCAGTTTCTGCTGAGGTTCATCAAATTCGCCCGTCGGCTGAATAAAATTGCTCAGGTCCGCTTTTGCAAATAAATCTTTGCGTTCATCGATACGTACATTAAAAACATATTTGAGTATCCATTCAGAAATGCGTGTAAAAAAAACTGAAACTGGATAAAGCAAACTATAAAAGAAATTACTGACTGGTGCAAAAAAATCCAGCAGGCTGTCACTTTTTGCACGAAAAAAGGCTTTCGGCAACAGCTCTCCGAAAAAAAGAATAAAAATGGCGGATGTAATCGTCTCAAACATCAGGCGCACTATATCCACCCACGCCTGAGGCACAACGGTTTTCCGGATGATCAGTTCCCACAATGGTGAAAGTGTTTCTCCAACCAGCAATCCGAAAATCACCAGAAAAAGATTAAATCCGATCAGTAGCGCACTGATAAAACGACTGGGTGTGTCAAGAAATCCAGCCAGCAGGATGCTTCGCTGAAGGCCCTGCTTTTTCTTTATTTCAATGGTAAGCCGGTTCGCATTGGCAAATGCGATCTCAATGCCGGCGAAGAAAATGATCATCAGCCAGGCGATAATAATCCAGACCAGGGTATTTGTATTGATCATGTAAATACGAATATAATACAAGTGTGGAAGACTGGAAGTCCGGAATTCTGGAAGTACTTGAGAAAATCGTCTGCCCACTGCCAACTGTCACCCCTTCAAAAGGCCATACTTTGAAAGAAACCCAGAAATAATATGTCTCGCTTCCTCACACGCTTTTTGCAGATTATCGTTAACAATGATATTATTAAAATGATGACGAAAGGATATTTCATAAGATGCCTTGCTGAGCCGGTCCTGCAGGGCTTCCGGTGATTCCGTGTTGCGGAATTGTAGTCTGCGTCTCAATTCCTCGATCGACGGAGGCTGAACAAATATTGACAGACTTTGTTCCGGGTATTGTTCCTGTACGTGTATGGCACCTTTCACATCGATGTCCAG
>DASXNJ010000086.1:0-2506 GCA_036495145.1 Puia sp. | reverse complement strand
CATGACTTTCCGCAGAAAAAAATAATCGAATGTGATCCATTTCTGCATAAACTTATTTGGCTGCTGCTCCATCGGCAGATGAATATTACATCCCACCGATTTCCCGCCGTTTTCAAATGCACCTCTGTTCGCAGCTTCCATAATGCCGGGACCACCACCCGTCATGACGGTAAATCCGATATTGGCAATACGTTTCCCGAATTCTCTTGCAATGCCATAGTAAGGATTATTTTCTCTGAATCGTGCTGATCCGAAAATCGTTATGCAAGGGCCAACAAAATAAAGAGCCCGGTTTCCCATCAGGATTTGCCTGAACACTTTCCAGGCAAATTCCAGTTCAAAGCTACGGCTCTGGGGACCGTCCAGATAAAGGGGCCTTTTCGCTTTGATCACAGGAGGCATTTCTGAAGAACTTTTTGTACGCGTAACAGAATCTGCGGTCATATGAATCATTCTTTAATAAAGTAGAAGTAAATTACAATCGAATATAACAAACAAAGAATGGCTTCTCTTCGAATCATCAGTTATAATGTAAATGGTATCCGTGCCGCGATGAAAAAAGGATTGGTGGACTGGTTAAAAACAAACCCTGCCGATGTCATTTGCTTTCAGGAAACAAAAGCGGAAAAAGACAATGTGGCCCATGCAGAATTTACTTCGCTGGGTTACCAGGACTACTGGTTCAGCGCTCAGAAAAAAGGATATAGCGGTGTGGCTGTACTGACAAAAATAAAACCTGACCATATTCAGTATGGTACTGGTCATCAGGTAAGTGATGATGAGGGAAGGGTTATCCAGCTTGATTTTGGCGACTTACGATTAATAAATGCTTATTTCCCTTCCGGTACTACCGGTGATATCAGGCAGGGTTTTAAATATCAATGGCTGGATGAATTTTATATTTATCTGAATGAACTGAAGAAAAAATATCCGCGTCTTATTTTATGCGGTGATTACAATATCGCGCATAAGGAAATAGATATCCATGACCCAAAAGGGAATAAAAACTCGTCTGGATTTCTGCCTGCTGAGAGAGCCTGGATGGATAAATTTCTGGATAGCGGATGGACAGACAGTTTCCGGACAAAACATCCTGAACCACACCGGTACAGCTGGTGGAGCCAGCGTTTCCCGTCGGTAAGAGTAAACAACAAGGGCTGGAGAATCGATTATATCAACGTCACCAATAATCTGGCCGGTAAGATTTTGAATGCTGATATTTATCCCGATATAAAACAAAGCGATCATTGTCCCATATTCCTTGAGATGAAGACAAAATAATTTGCGTGTGCGTTTCTTGTGGAAAAGATAATTTCCTGAAACCCTTGTTGGCACTGATTTTTAACAATCAAAGGGCCCATTAAAAATTTTGATGGGAATTAAAAGCAGCTATATTTGCCGATACAAATATTTTCATTATGAACAAAGCTGAATTAATTACAAAACTTGCTGATGATGCAGGCATTACTAAAACACAGGCTAACGAAACTCTGAATTCATTTGTTGAAGCGGTTGCCAAAACTTTGAAAGGCGGTGGTAAAGTTACGCTGGTAGGTTTTGGTACATTCTCTGTTTCAAAAAGAGCAGCCCGTAATGGACGTAATCCACAAACTGGTGCTGTGATAAAAATTAAAGCTAAAAAAGTAGCAAAATTTAAAGCGGGTAAGGAATTGTCTGCTAAATTATAATTGCTGGCTTTATCACAACATTGAAGAGCTCCGGTTAGCTGATTATTAATTAGCCGGAGCTTTTAATTTTCCGGATATTTGCACACTTAAATATATATTATGGGAAAGGGAGATAAAAAGACAAAAAAAGGAAAAATTTTCAAGGGATCATTTGGCAAAAGCAGGCCAAAGAATGAGAAGAAAGTAGTTGCGCCTAAGAAGCAGGCATAGAAAAGTGTGAAAGACTGGAAGTGTCGAAGTATCTGAATCTGCCAACTGCCAACTTCTAAGGTGCCAGTCTTTCAATATTCCAGCTGCCATTTTCCTGTAAAGTATATTGTAACCGGTCGTGCAGACGATTTGGCCTGCCCTGCCAGAATTCAATTGTTACAGGTCTTACCAGGTATCCTCCCCAATGCGGTGGCCGGGGTATTTCGCCATCCGGGAATTTCGATTTGAATTGATCTACCCGGTGATCGAGCCATTCGATATTTTTTATCACTTCGCTTTGGGGTGAAGCCCATGCTCCAATCCGGCTTCCCGCTGGTCTGGAAAAAAAATAATGATCGCTGTCTTCCTTGCTGACCTTTTCTACCAACCCGGTTATTCGAACCTGTCTTTCCAATTCCTTCCAGAAAAAAACGAGGCAGGCCCTTGGATTTTCAATAAGCTGCCTGCCCTTGAAACTTTCATAATTGGTGTAAAACTGGAATCCCATTTTATGGAATCCCTTGAGTAAAACGATTCTGGCTGAAGGAAGGCCATCTGCAGAAGATGTTGCGAGGGTCATCGCATTTACCTCCAGAATTTCGCTTTTCATTGCATCTGTCCACCAATGT
>DASXNJ010000085.1:0-9977 GCA_036495145.1 Puia sp. | reverse complement strand
ACTCGTTGCAGCCAGTTCCATTATCCGGCCCGGTGTTGCTCAGAGCGGAATGATGAAGCAATATATTTACCGTTTTCATCATCCAAACGATTTTGAATATCTCCATCCAATGATGAAAGAACTTCTGGGAGAAACATTCGGCGTCATGGTCTACCAGGAAGATGTTATAAAAGTGGCGCATCATTTCGGCGGTCTTGACCTGGCTGAAGGCGATGTATTGCGTCGTGCGATGAGCGGGAAATACAGAGGCCGTAAACAATTCGAAGATATCAGAGCGCGTTTTTTCAAAAATTGCAAAGAAAAGAAATATCCCGATTCCGTCACGGCTGAAGTGTGGCGTCAGATCGAAAGTTTTGGCGGATATTCTTTTAGCAAAGCACATTCGGCCAGTTTTGCTGTGGAAAGTTATCAGAGTCTTTTTTTGAAGACGTATTTTCCGATTGAATTCATGGTTTCCGTTATAAATAATTTCGGTGGATTCTATTCGCGGGAATTATATTTTCATGAATTAAAAAAAACGGGCGCCCATATTCATCCACCCTGCCTGAACCGAAGCGATTACATGACCACGGTTTCCGGAAAAGATGTCTTTATTGGTTTCATTCACATACAGAGATTGGAAGAAGACCTGATGAAACGGGTTCTCGAAAACCGCAAACAATGGGGGAATTTTATGAATCTTTCTGATTTTAACGATCGTATATGTCCTGCTATTGAACAAATGAACATTCTGATAAGGGCCAACGCCTTTCAATTCACCGGCAAGTCGAAAAAAGAATTATTATGGGAGGCTAACTTTTTATATAAAAAAAATACGACTCCTTCTCATTCAGGATTTCTTTTCAAAGAAGAAATTCAAAGTTTTCACTTACCTGAACTGGCTCAACATCCGTTGGATGATGCACTGGATGAAATTGAGTTACTCGGATTTCCGCTTTGTAATGTGTTTGAACTGGTAGAAGAAAACCCGTTGGATTTTTTACCAGCCAGTGAGCTTTCGCAAAATCTTGGAAAGGAAGTATCAGTCCTTGGATGGCTTATTACTTCGAAACCTGTAAATACAGCCGATCAACAGATCATGCATTTTCACACTTTCCTGGATGGAAACGGTGACTGGCTCGATACCATTTTCTTCCCGAATATTTCCAGGTATTACCCCGTAACCGGAAAGGGTTGTTATTCCATGAAAGGGAAAGTGGTCGAGGAATTTGGTGTCTATTCGGTGGAAGTTAAGGAATGTCGTAAAATCGGACTGCGCGAGAGAAGTTCTTTTCCAAATATTTTAAGACGTTCCGAACCCGTTAGTAGTTGATCGTTCACCATAAACCGGATAAGGAAACCGAAGATCATTTTTATTCCGTCGAACGTCCCGGAAGAATTGAAAACATGTCTTCTTTTGTTTTTGGGATTTTCCCATTTCTGGAAATAAAATCTTCAGTCAAATAACTTTACATTTTGAAACAAACACTTATCTTCATTGCGGTAATCCTATGCAATTCCGTGGTATAAATTTTTATATATACACGTATGAACGGCAAAGGAAATTATAAGTTTAAAGTTATCAATGGAATTCTTTCCTGGAAGAATGATGAAATGGAAAGATATATGCCTGTCTCCGCAGAAATTCTGACGCGGGTCATCTTACTTTACGAAAAACAATTTAAAAACGGCATCCGGATCTGGAAAATACTGGAAGGCGAGGAACAAGCTGCGCATTCAGAAAGCCCTCTGTTTCACGAACTCGCCGACTGGATGGATCAGTTGCAGGGCATCTTTGATAATACGGAACCATTTCGGGAAAAAGAAAAATGGATGGGGAATCAGATTAATTTAAACTGACGCGTTCCTTCTTTTTTGAGAATATTTAAAGTAATAATAAAAGCAGTTCCCTTTCCTTCTTCGCTTACCACTTCGATTTTTCCTTTATGATTCAGGATGATATTTTGCGTATTGGTCATGCCCAATCCGTTGCCATTTGTTTTAGAAGTAAAATAAGGGTCAAAGACCTTTGCACGTGTTTCACTATCCATACCTTTTCCATTATCCCGGATGGTAATGATACATTGATTGTTCTTTGCAGCGGTTTCAAGAACCAGCAGGCTGTTTTCTCCTGTCATGGCTTCCATCGCATTCACGATAATATTTAGCAAGGCAATTTCCATTCGTGGACGGTCAACATTCAGCCATACATTTTCTGTTGAATAATTTTTGTTTATATGTATACGGTTTAGTTGCGCCCTGTCAATGGCCTCATTGAGCGTTCCATCCAACAGGTCGTTCACTCTGATTTCTTCAAATTGCAGATCTGTAAACTTGGTTGCGGAAAGCAATTCGTTGATGAGTTCATTTATCCGTCGTGAATTTCTTGCAATGATGTCCAGAAAGGTCTTTTTATCCTCCGGACCCAGTTTGTCATTTTCGAGATGACCGGCCGAGAGGTCAATATTCGTGAGCGGATTTCTTATTTCATGAGCAATCACACGCGCGACCCGTCCCGTGCTTGTGAAGCGCTCCAGGCTTCTTAATTCCAACAATTCCCGGTTAGCTTTTGCCAGTTCCATCACCCTTTTTTCGAGTTGGTCGTGATATGATTCTGCTTGTATGGTTGCCTTTTTCTTAGCCTGGCTTTCGATATTGAAAGTAACCAGGGAATAGAGGATGAGCAGACATGATACCAATCCGGCGCCGATAATAATCCAGAAAACAATTTTACTGTAGAAAATTACGCGTTGCGTTCTTTGAAAAAGCAGTTTGTTTTCGTTCAATCTGATCGAATCAGAAATAAGACCGATGGAATCAATCAGTTTGATATTCTTTTGCTCCAGTCCTTTTATCGTATCATCTATTTGAAAATTGTTTTTATTCAACATACCATACTCCCTGTCCAGCAACTGGTTTTGTATCATGATTTTATCATGCATGGATTCAACCCGTCTTTTTTCCTCGGGGTTATCACTGACATTTTTTGAGAGAACCAGGTATAGCGAATCGACCAATGCGCGATTTTCCCGATAGGTTTCGATGTAAGATTGTTGTTTATTAAGCAGGAATTCATTCCAATTAATCGCTGCGTCTTTCAAATTTGAATTGAGGATGGCCAGTTTATTGATCACGTCCCTGGTGCGCCCGACCCATTTATTCTGTTTCCTTAGCTGAATGAAAGACGAAAGGGAAAGGAAATAACACAGGACCAGTAGTACGAATACTGCCAGATAACCGCTTCTGATCTTTTTTGGAAAGTCAAACTTCATAAAAAATACTCATCATCATCAACAACCGGTCTGATTTTAAATAGAAAAGCAGACGCCATTCCTGACGTTTGAAATTACAAAGAATTATCTCAAAAAGGAAGTGGGCATTTATCGTGTTAACCTTACCCTAATGAGACTCAGCGGCGGGGTTAAACGAGTAGCATAGCATCTCCGTAACTAAAGAAACGATATTTTTCTTTGATGGCTCTTTTATAAGCTTCCATGGTCAAATCATAACCAGCGAATGCGCAAACCATAATCAACAGACTCGTTTTCGGAAGATGAAAATTAGTAATCAATGCATCTGCTATATTAAACTGATAAGGCGGATGGATGAATGTATTTGTCCAGCCTTCGGAAGGTTTTAGTAATTTTTCAGCTGTAAAAGAAGACTCCAGTGCGCGCATCGTAGTAGTTCCCACAGAACAAATACGATGACCGCCCAATCTGGCTTTGTTTACAATCTTACAGGCTTCTTCATCAACCCGGTAATATTCGGCATCCATTTTATGTTTGCTCAGATCTTCCACTTCAATGGGACGAAATGTGCCAAGACCGGTGTGAAGTGTTGCTTCGGCAAACCGAATGCCTTTTATTTCAAGTCTCTTAATCAATTCCTTACTGAGATGCAAGCCTGCTGTTGGTGCCGCCACCGCGCCTTCATGTTTTGCATATACGGTCTGATACCTTTCTTTATCTTCTTCATCCGGTTTGCGCTTGATATACTTTGGAAGTGGTGTCTCACCGAGTATTTCCAATACCTGACGAAATTCATCGTCGGTTCCATCCCATAAAAACCGGATCGTTCTGCCGCGACTCGTAGTATTGTCGATCACTTCAGCTACCAATTCATCATTATCCCCAAAATATAATTTATTACCCACACGGATTTTCCTGGCCGGGTCAACAATGACATCCCATAACCGGTTCGGCTTATTGAGCTCGCGAAGTAAAAAGACTTCAATTTTGGCCCCCGTTTTTTCCTTTCGGCCATACATTCTGGCAGGAAATACTTTGGTATTGTTTACAACGAATACATCCTTATCATTGAAATAATCCATCACGTCCCTGAAATGTTTATTTTCAATTTGACCGGTTTTCCGGTGAACAACCATCATTCGGCTGTCTTCTCTTCTTTTGGCGGGATGCTGGGCGATCAGATTGAGGGGTAGGTCGAATTTGAACTGGGAAAGCTTCATTCAGTGTGAAATTTTATAAGTTCCCGGTACATGAGTCGAATGAAGCTGAGAATAACTGGTCAATCAAACCAGGTCTTACGGCACCCGATTCGGTCATGTTACGGCATGATTTTACAAGTGTGCAAAGGTAATAAAGAAATATCAAATATCTACCAGGCGGGTAAATTATTATTGTGGTTCGGATTTTCTTTACATTTTAGCTTTTCGGAAGAAGATTTATACCCGGTATGGCGTCTATCAGCGAACGGGTGTATGCGGTTTGAGGATTTCCGTATACCGATTCCACATCGCCGGATTCAACGATCCTTCCCTTTTCCATCACGATTACCCGGTCACACAGGTACCGAATGACCGACAGATCGTGCGAAATAAAAACAGCCGTAAATCCCAGGTTCCTTTTCAGATCATTAATCAAATTTAATATCTGAGCCTGAACACTTACGTCAAGTGCGGATACGGACTCGTCAAATACAACAAATCCCGGATTCAGTATGAGCGCCCGTGCAATCACAATTCTCTGTCTTTGTCCACCGGAGAAAGCATGAGGATACCGGTAGAAATGTTCCGGTTGAAGATTCACTTTTTTCAACATCTCCATTACCTGCGTTTTTCTTCCCGAAGCCCTAAATGCATTGTGCACCTGAAGCGGTTCTGAAATGGCAGGTCCAATCATCAACCGGGGATTTAAAGATGAATAAGGATCCTGAAATACAATTTGGATATTTCTTCTGAATTCAAGAATCTCAGCATTACTCATGCGCATTAAATCCGAGCCTCCATATGAAATATTTCCATGAAGCGGTTTATTCAAACCCAGTAATGCGCGGCCGATGGTTGTTTTTCCTGAACCGGACTCACCAACCAGGCCCAGGGTTTCTCCCTGGTAAACCTTAAAATTGATATCACGAATTGCGTGCACCCAATGTTTTTCTTTACCCAGCCAGTTTTTGCCGGAAGAATATCGTAGATCAACCCCTTTTACTTCCAGCAGTACAGTCCGGTCTGTTCCCGGAACATCGTCTGGTTTCATGTTAGGTCTCGCCTCATTCATTTCCGGCATCTCAGACGGACTAAATTCAGCAGGATTTTTTTTGATCTGCAGGTCAGAATCTAAGTCCGGACCGGTAATTATTTTATCAAATACTGTTTCACCATTTTCAAGAAAATCAGAAACAACGGGCAGGCGCTCACCTTTTAAGTGCAACGCCGGTCTGCACATGAGCAGGCCACGCGTATAGGAATGTTTCGGTCTGGAGAATATATCTTTTACATAGCCTTCTTCTACTATTCTTCCCCGCAACATGACCAACGCACGATCGGCCATATCAGCAACCAATCCAAGATCGTGGGTAATAAAAATGATCCCCATATTTTCCGACTGCCTAAGACTTTTCAAAAGATCCAATATGGTTTTCTGGACCCTCACATCCAGTGCCGTTGTCGGCTCGTCACAAATTAAAAGAGAAGGATTACAGCTGATGGCCATCGCAATCATTACTCTTTGCTTCTGTCCGCCGCTGAGTCGGTGAGGATAATTATCATAAATACGATCGGGTTCCGGAAGTAAAACCTTTTCAAACAATTTCAGGACAGCCATTCTGGCTTCCGACTTACTAAATTTTTTATGCAGCATCAGTGGTTCACAAACCTGCTCACCACAAGTCATCAGAGGATTTAGTGAAGTCATGGGCTCCTGAAAAATCATGGCCATGCGGCTGCCCCGGTTTGACCTCAATACATTTTCGGGCATTCCCAGCAAATTGTAATCATTCTTTCCGTCAGGAGAAAATATTACGGATCCTGTCACAATCCTGGCCGCTTTACTTAGTAAATTCATTATGGTGAGAGACATGACTGACTTGCCGGAGCCGGATTCGCCGACAATGGCCAGCATCTCTCCGCGATCCAAAGAAAAACTGACATCCTGCAAAGCGGGTGCAGTATTTCCTGTCCCGGGAAAATCTACTGTTAAATTATTTATTTGGATGAGTGGAAGCAAGCGTTTTTTTAAAAACGGAGATGACGGACGGTTTGTCCCCCGTTTATTAGTTGTTTGAGTGACTCAATTCCAATTTTCAAATGGATACTCACAAAATCACCGGTTACGCGCTGATCGCTCTCTGCAGTTTTTACACCGTCAGGGATCATCGGCTGATCGCTGACGAGCAGGAGCGCGCCTGTCGGAATCTTGTTGTAAAATCCGACGGAAAAAATCGTGGCTGTTTCCATATCGATCGCATAAGCCCGGATTTTTTTCAGATATTCTTTAAAAACATCATCATGTTCCCAAACTCTTCGGTTTGTCGTGTACACGGTTCCCGTCCAATAATCCACCCCAAATTCACGAATGGTTGTGGAAATCGCTTTTTGCAATGCAAAGGCAGGCAGCGCAGGTACCTCAGGAGGAAAATAGTCGTTCGATGTTCCTTCTCCCCGTATGGCAGCAATCGGCAATACCAGATCGCCCAGTTTATTTCTTTTTTTCAAACCGCCGCATTTTCCAAGGAACAAAACTGCCTTTGGCTTTATAGCGCTTAGCAAATCCATGATGGTGGCCGCAGTGGGACTACCCATCCCGAAATTAATAATGCTGATATCGCCCGCCGTTGCACATTGCATGGGTTTGTCCTCACCAATCATGGCCACCCGGTGCATATCTGCAAACAAATGCACATAGTGAGAAAAATTAGTAAGCAGGATATAGGAGCCAAAATTTTCCAGCTTCTCACCCGTGTAACGTGGAAGCCAGTTGCTAACGATTTCTTCTTTTGTTTTCATAAATTCATTGCTGGATTCAGCCATCTAAACCTTTCCGCCAAACAAGATTCTGTAATTTAGCAAATAGTTGAGGTATGATTAAAATCTATTACCCTCATTATGCTTTCAAAATCAAAGAAGAGGAGCCCGGAAAAGAGTTCATTTTTGATGATCAGAGAAAACAATGGGTTCGATTAACAGAAGAAGAATGGGTGCGGCAAAACTTTGCGCAATATCTGCTCCAGGTAAAAAAATATCCCTCCAGTTATATCGCTGTTGAAAAGAAAATGAAACTGGGGGAGATGAATAAACGATTTGATATCCTGGTTTATGACAAGGCAGCCAAACCATGGATGATGATCGAATGCAAAGCAATGCATAAACCGCTGGATAAATCGGTACTCTGGCAGGCACTCCACTATAATATCGCCATTCCTGTTAAATATCTGGTAGTAACGAATGGCCAGCAATGCCATGCTTACAAAAAAGCCATTTTGGATTTTGAGGAAATGAGCGTTTTGCCTACCTATGATGAATAAGCTCAAAGCCTAAAGCCTAAAGCTAGTGTGGTGGGTGTGGAAGTATAGAAAATGTAGGAATTCAAAATTAAATTTGCAAATGACAATTTGGTAATGTGAGATACAATAGCATAACATGTGATCCACCTTCTTACACTATTGTTTTCACATATAATAATCGGGCTCACACTTTCACATTGTCATTTTCAAATTTAATTTTGAATTCCTACATTTTTTACCATTCCACATTCACCACACTATAATTAAGGAAATATTCCCAACTCAGCATATGAAGTCCCCACTTTGTTGATCGCCACAACATAAGCCGCAGTACGCATATCGGGAATAGTCGGATTGCTTTTCCAGCAATTCATAATTTCATGTGTAGCCGTAATCATTGTTTCTTCCAATCCGCTGTATACCAGATCCGCCTCTTCTGCACCATGCATAATAAACTCTTTTTCGTTCGGTCGTACCTGCTTACCGGTAAGTTCCTCTAATTGTCCAAGTATATGAGTATTCAGATTCTCCGTAAATCTTTTTTCCATTCGTCCATAACGCACATGGCTGAGATTCTTCAGCCACTCAAAATAAGAAACGGTTACGCCACCGGCATTCAGATACATGTCCGGAATGACCAGTATACCTTTCTTCACAAAAACTTCATCAGCTTCGGGTGTGAGGGGACCATTTGCGGCTTCACCGATGATCTTTGCCTTTACTCTTTTCGCATTGTCACCATTAATCACGTTTTCAAGAGCAGCCGGAATCAGAATATCGCAATCCATCTCAAGGGCGTCACCGGACTTATGCATATTGGTTGCGCCGGGGAAATTCAGAATGGATCCTGTTTTCTTCCGGTGTTGAAAAACTTCCTCCTCATTTAATCCGTCAGGATTTGTGATTGCACCTTCAAATTCGGCCAGTCCGATCACTTTAGCACCTCCCTCACGGAAAAATTTCGCAGCGTGATATCCAACATTTCCTAAACCCTGAACGACCACCCGTTTTCCTTCCACACCGGTATGTAATCCAAGTTTGTCCATTACATCTTTAATATTACAAACCTCCCTGATACCATAAAATACACCCAGCCCGGTCGCTTCTCTTCTTCCCCTGACTCCACCCTGCGTTACTGGTTTCCCGGTCACACAGGCGAGGGCATCAACCTCGCCGGGTCGCATGCTCAAATAAGTGTCCAGTATCCAGGCCATCTCTCTTTCCCCGGTTCCATAATCCGGAGCAGGCACATCGGTACCGGGCCCGATGAAGTTCTTCTTGATTAGTTCAGAAGTATAACGTCTGGTGATTTTTTCCAGATCATACGCAGAATATTTTTTTGGATCTATCGCGATTCCACCTTTAGCGCCACCAAAGGGTACATTCACAATAGCACATTTATAAGTCATCAGGGCGGCCAGTGCCATTACTTCATCCAGGTTAACGGACAGCGCAAAACGAATTCCGCCTTTACACGGAGTTTTGTGATGTGAATGCTGTACACGATACGCTTTGATCACTTCTATTTTATCCCCAATTTTAACGGGAAAAAACATGCGGTAAACTGCGTTACATTGTTTGATTTGTTCCAGCACGCCCGGATCCCAATTGGTAAAAGGTGTTGCTTTATCGAAACTTTTTTCTACGGCTTCAAAAAATTTATATTCATTCCTAGCAGGCATATATCGTTTTTATTTGAAGAAAAAATGTTGAATCGTTTTACTTAATATTTTTTTCCATCCGGCTGATCCTCCGGTCTGTGTTAACGAGATAACCAAAAAGCCCCATCAGAATAATGATCAGCACGACTACCACAACATATATTTTTCCATTCGAACGCAGTGCATCGGCCATTTGAGGCTTGTCATTTTGAAGGCTATCCTGTGCTGAGGTAAATAAAGAAAGGATCAACGCAAAAACAGAAAGACAAATACGCGAACATATTTTAACCATGGAGCTCGTGTTTTAAGGCAAATAATTGCAACCGTATGCGTAAAGTCGAAATCCATACACCCAACAATGTCCAGCCGGGAATCGCACCAAACCAGAAAATCAGTCTCATGCGGCTGTCAATATCTTTTGTGTCGAGCGCCGGATTACCCATGCCACCAGGATGAAGACTCTCTACCAGTCTTGGAATTATCCAAATCGTTGGAAACAACATTGCAAATGCGAATACATTATAAACTGCGCTGATACGCGCGGATTTATCCATGTCCGTGAGCGAATTTCGTAGTACAAAGTAGGCCAGA
>DASXNJ010000084.1:0-12579 GCA_036495145.1 Puia sp. | reverse complement strand
ATAGCGGCCTTCTGACTGGCAAGGAAAACAGGGATTTCAGAAACAGATAACTGATCCGGAACCGTTTCGTCGGAATCACTGGGAATCACATCAAAAGGAATTTCGGCCCATTCAAGTAATTGTTTTCTGCGGGGCGACGCTGAAGCCAGAATTATCCTATCCATGAAGTATAAAATTTTAGAAATATCATGGAAAGAATGCCCATTAGCATAATCGCTTTTACGAGCTGGCTGAGTTGATGAAACTGGCCGGATTGATCGGCCCTGCCTAATCTCTTCAGAACGCGCAGGATGGGATAAATCACACCGACACAGGTATAGATGATCGTTAGCCACCATCTGAACTGCAATACATAAAATTGAATAAAAATCAGTGCCGCTACCAGTACGGTCAGCCAGCAGACACAGAAGAATTTTGCGGCGTTTAAGCCCCATACCAATGGCATCGTCCGGCAATCATAACGCGCATCACCCTCCATATCTTCCATGTCCTTGATCACTTCCCGGACAAGAGAGATAATAAATGCAAACGAGGAATACACAACGGTAAATTTATAAATCCTTGACAGAGCTCCGTGAAATTCAGGATCCACAAAACGGTGCAACCGGAATTCTGCCAGGTATAAAACGCCGATCACCCAGGCTGTCAGCAGCGAAATAATGATATTCCCGATCAATACTTTTTTTTTGAATGTGGTACTGTAAAACCACAAAAGCAGCACGCAAAATATATTAGCCGGACCGATAAAGATATTTCTGAGTTTCCAGGAAAGATAAAATCCGATGGCTATACCGATGCCTGACAACAGCCAGTGCCAGATAATGGCCCATCTTCTTTTTATTATTTTTTCAACTACTACACGCTCCGGTTTATTTATGCGATCGATATACAGGTCAAAATAATCATTGATAATGTAGCCTGCGGCGGCAATTAGTACAGAAGAAAGGCTGAGTAATATGAATTCATTTAGTTTAAGGATATTTTCATGCCCGGGGTGACCCTGATAAAAACTCGGAATGATAATACAGAAATAGAAAAGAGTCTGGGTAAGTGAAATAAAAAGCAGGTTAGGCCATCGGACCAATCGGAAAAAAGCCGGAACTGCATTTAATTTCATAAGTAATTTTTGCTCAGCGGGAAGGCACAAATGACTCAAGATCCCATTGCCCGTGTAAACGAAGCAATTTTTCTATAACATCACGTACGCAGCCTTTTCCGCCATGTTGGGCCGAAATATACCGCGCAATCTCAAGAATTTCAGGAGCAGCATCAGCGGGTGCACAAGGCATGGCTGCCTTTTGCATGGGTTTCAGATCCGGTATGTCATCCCCCATATACAAAGTCTCAGACCAGCTGACCCGATTTTCATTCAGGTATTCTTCCAGCTTCTTTACTTTGTCTTCCACGTTTAAAAAAATATTTTTTATACCAAGCTTTTCCAATCGTATAGCGGCGCCCAAACCGTTACCACCTGAAATAACTGCGATATTGTATTTTTTCTTAACAGCCAGTTGTAATGCATAACCGTCCCTCACACTCATCTGGCGAACCTGTTCACCTGTTTCAAATACCATCACGGATCCATCAGTCAGCACGCCGTCAATGTCAAATATGAGGGTGGTGATCGGTTTGAAAGAATCAAGCAGGTTCATGTTGTGTTTTGCAGCAAAAGTATCGTATTAAGCCTAAAGCTTAAAGCCCGAACTATAAAGTTGATTTCTGAATTTCTTCAGTGAATAAATTGTAATATTTTAAAATTTCAGGATAATTTTTCAATAGCTGCTGATGTTTTTCTATTGTGACCCGGTCGTTCCTGATGGCTGGACCAGTTTGTGCTTTTTGAGGAGTGGTGTTTCGTAAACGGTTCGCGGTTTCTTCAATCAGGGGCTGCAAAGCCTTGAAAGAGATGTTTTCTTTTTCGCAAAAAGAGGCGGCCTGTTTGTACAAAAAGTTTGTGAAATTATTTACAATGGTCGCGGCCAGATGATATTTTATACGGGCTTCGTCATCAGCTTCTGTAACGTTTTCCGCTATGCTGAACGCAAATTCCTTTAATTGCTTTTTGGTGATGTTATTATTTCCATCCAGTAAAATGGACAAGGTTGGGATTATCTCAATTTCTTTTCGGAGACTTTGTAAAGGATATATTACGCCGAAAGATTTGTTTGAACCGCGAACTTCATTGATGGAAAGTGCTCCTGCTGTGTGGACAAGAATCGACTTCACTTCTCCGAGTTCCTTTACAAAATGATAAACTGCATCATCGCGCAATGCAATGATCATCAGATCTGCCTTTCTTTCGACGGAGGAAATATACGAAGTGGAAGTGGTTGCCAATCTGATAGCCAGCGCATTGGCATGATCGGCATTGCGGTTGTAAACCTGCACGATACGATGGCCTGCAGCCAGTGATTTCCGGCCGAGTACCGTTGCCACATTGCCGGAACCAATGAGTACTATATCCATGGGAATCGGGCTCTAGGCTAATAAAGAGTGACTAAGATTTTTTCTTCTGAGATTTGGGCGCCCAAATCGCGAGCATCCTTTTGCCTTCCATCTTTGGCATGCCCTCAAGAACACCCACTTCGTTCAGGCGCTCAGCAAACTTCAGCAACAGCAGCTCACCTCTTTCACGGAATTGGATGGCGCGCCCTTTGAATTGTACGTAGGCCTTTACTTTATCACCATCCTTCAAAAATTTTTCAGCATGTTTTGCTTTAAAATCGAAATCGTGATCGTCTGTATTCGGAGTAAAACGAATTTCTTTTACTTCTGAAGCCTTACTCTTGGCCTTCATTTCTTTTTCCTTTCGTTTCTTTTCGTAAAGGAATTTATTATAATCAATGATTTTGCAAACTGGCGGATCAGCATTTGGAGAAATTTCTACCAGATCCAGCGCCTGATCCTGCGCCATCTTAAGAGCTTCTGTTGTCGGATAAACGCCGACGGTTACATTTTCACCAACCAGGCGCACATTAGGTACGCGAATCATATTGTTGGTACGGTGTTCCTGTTGTTGTTCTTTTCTGAATCTGGGATTAAAATTACCTCTGGGAGGTCTCGGTGGAAATGCCATTTATTGTTTTTAGTTGAACGATAGTCGAGATCCGCTTTAGTTTTTTAGGATCTTTGTTTTATTTCTAATTTAATGTCTCTGATAAAAGTTTCTACTTCCTGCACGCCCATGTCACCCTTCCCCTGCCTTCTTACAGATACCTGATGATCATTCATTTCTTTTTCTCCGATGATCAGCATATAAGGTACCCTGGCCAGTTCAGTGTCGCGGATTTTCTTGCCAATTTTCTCACTCCGGTCGTCAATGGCTGCACGAATATCCGCATTTTTAAGCGATTCCAGAACAGTTTGTGCATATCCAAGATACTTATCGCTGATTGGCAACAATTTAACTTGTAATGGCGCCAGCCACAAAGGGAATTTACCAGCGTAATGTTCCAGTAAAAAACCTATAAAACGTTCGTGGGTACCCAGCGGAGCCCGGTGAATAATCAGGGGTGTTTCATGGCCGTTTTCACTATTTGTAAATTCCAATTTAAACCGGCGGCCCTGGGCAAAATCCACCTGGTTGGTGGCAAGTGTGAATTCCCGGCCTATGGCGCTCCAGATTTGTACGTCAATCTTCGGTCCATAAAACGCCCCCTCCCCCAAAACTTCAACAAAAGGAGTATTGGTGTCCTTCAATGCTTTTCGTACCATGGCCTCAGTTTCGAGCCAGAGTTCGGGCTCATTGATGTATTTCTCACCCAGTTTTTCCGGATCGTGCAGACTCAGCCGCATGACATATTTTTCAATTCCGAATATCCTGAAGTATTTCAGATACATTTCGTTTACAGCACGGAATTCTTTGGCGAAGTCCTCTTTGCTGCAATAAATATGTGCATCATTCATGTGAAGACAGCGCACTCTCATAAGGCCGAAAAGCTCGCCGCTTTGTTCATAGCGATAACAGGTTCCGTATTCAGCCAGCCTCAGGGGCAGATCTTTATAACTCCGGGGTTCAGCCGCAAAAATTTTATGATGATGCGGACAATTCATCGATTTTAGGTAATATTTAGTACCATCCAATTCCATGGGCGGATACATGCTTTCCTGATAATAAGGTAAATGACCGCTTGTTAAATAAAGGCTTTCCTTTGCAATATGAGGGGTAACCACTCTTTGGTATCCGGCAGCCTGTTCGGTTTCTTTTGCCAGTTTTTCCAATTCCTCGATGATGATGGTTCCATTGGGCATCCAGAGTATCAGGCCCGGTCCCACTTCATCATCCATGGTATAGATACCCATCTCCTTCCCCAGTTTGCGGTGATCACGTTTTTTAGCTTCTTCCAGCATCAGAAGATATTCGTCCAACTCCTTTTTTGAAGGGAAACTCACTCCGTAAATACGGGTCAGTTGTTTATTTTTTTCATCCCCCTTCCAATAAGCGCCGGCAATATTGGTCAGCTTCAGGGCTTTAATAAAGCCGGTATCCGGTATATGCGGGCCGCGGCACAGATCAGTGAATCCACCTTGTGTATAAAAAGTAATCTCGCCATCTTTTAAATTTTGTAATAAGTCCAGTTTGTATTCATCTCCCTTTTCCTGAAAAAAATGAACAGCTTCTGCTTTCGGGACTTCTTTCCTGATATATTTATTTTGCCTGGCAGCCAGTTCTGTCATTTTAGCTTCCAGTTTCTGAAGGTCTTCTTCAGAAATCTGGCGTCCACCCAGGTCCATATCGTAGTAAAACCCATTTTCAATTGCCGGACCGACCCAAAATTTAACACCCGGGAAAACGGATTCAACGGCCTCAGCCATCAGATGGGCAGTAGAGTGCCAAAATGTGGATTTACCCCCGGCGTCGTTCCATGTAAGCAGATGAACCGCAGCATCGTTCTGTATGGGTCGCGTGGCGTCCCATATCTCGCCGTTAACATTTGCAGCAATAATCTTTCTTGCAAGTCCTTCACTGATTGATTTTGCAATTTCCAGGGAACTGGTTCCTGCCGGATATTCCCTTACTGCTCCATCAGGTAATGTAATTTTTATCATGCCGGATATTTCCCTTTAAGGGTTGCAAAATTAACAAACTCTTGCCAGATTTAGCTTTCTCTAATTTCTGCAGAAAATAATTTTATCTAATTTGCCATTGATGAAAAACTGCATGCGTTTTATTTATTGCCTTGCCGTTCTTAATGGTTCATCGATTGCCATTATTCATGCTCAGGATCTGACCGGTATATGGCGTGGACATTTTCGTTCTAACGATGGGGTCGAACGGTTGGTTGAAAGTTATGACGGCAGGTATAAAATCTATGATGACAGGTATAAAATGGAAGTTCAGATTGCGCAAACCCGCAATCAATTTCAGGCAATCACTTACTCCTATAAGAATACAGAGTTTTACGGAAAGGCGGAAGCAAGCGGAACCATGAACCGGGAAACAAAAAAAGTGCTTCTGAAAGAAGGGAAATTACTGGAAGTACGTTATGCCAACGGATTCGTTTGTATCATGACATGCTTTCTGCAATATTCAAAATTGGGAAATGACGAATACTTGCAGGGTACCTATTACAGTACCAGCGTAAACGATAGTTTATCCGGCTGTGGAAAGGGAAGTATTTTTCTCCACCGGGTAGTTGAATCAGATTTTCATAAAGAACCATTTTTGGAGAAAAGAGAAAAAGAATTGTTAGCTCATAAGAACGAGAAAATTCCCGCTCCTGCGATTGTTGCAAAACCGCCATCTACATTAAAATCTTCCCCTCCGGTTAAAAAACAGGTAATTACAAGCCTGGTTCATCCCAACACGACCGCCAAAACAACTCCTGCAAAACCACCCGCTAAAAAGCGGGCCTCTCCACCAAACACCTCACATGCTGTTGCCGTGCAGAAAAATTCTACCAGTGTGCAGCCCCTGCAAATTCAGCATATGAAAGATTCGTCACTCAAAATTACACAGCCTTCCGTTATTATTCCAGTACCCGCTGTTCTAAAAAACCGGACAAATGAGCTGTTACAAACGCTTACAGTGAATCATAACACGATCGAGATTCGTATTTATGATGATGGAGCGATCGATAATGATACTGTTTCTGTATATTATGATAACAAATTACTGATCTCAAGAGCACGGTTGTCTGACCAGCCAATTACGACAAAAATCGCAGTCGAACCTTCAGATCATCCGCATCAGCTCGTGATGGTGGCAGAAAATCTGGGTGATATTCCTCCCAATACTTCGCTGGTTGTTGTAATGGACGGAGATAAGAGATATGAAGAAAGAATTATTTCCACCGAACAAAAAAATGTGATCATCAACTTTCAGTACAAGAAACTGGAATAAGTTAAAAGTGTAAGAGTGTAAGAGTGTAAGAGTATATGTAACTATTTTCACCCTTCTACTCCTTTACTCTTATAATTCTCAAAGTTTCCTCGGAATTTTCTCTTCCCGCTGTGCCGCATCATATACAAACGAAGCAATAATTACGGCAGCCTGTTTCATATCTTCACCGCTGAGATGATCATAGGAATCCATATTGCTATGATGTGTCCGGGAGCCGTATTCCATAGGATCCTGGATGAATTGAAACCCCGGCAGTCCAATGGCATCAAAAGAAAGATGGTCGGTGCCTCCGGTATTTTGTAAACTCAGGGTGGAGGCGCCCAGATCATGAAATGGCTGAAACCATTGATCAAATATAGGTTTGACGGCAGCGTTGCCCTGCATATAAATTCCGCGGATTTTACCGGTTCCATTGTCCAGATTCAGATATACTGAAAGCTTGTCGCCAGCCGCATTGAATTTTTTCGTAATTGTATCTGTAAAATGATTTTTTACATAATTTTTTGACCCATGTAGTCCTGTTTCTTCCCCTCCCCATAAGGCAATCCGTATGGTTCGTCTTGGTTTTACACCAACAGCTTTTAATATTCGAACTACTTCCATCATGACCGCCGAACCGGCAGCATTATCAGTTGCACCTGTTGCGCCCTGCCAGGAATCAAGATGACCGCCAATCATTACAAGCTGGTCCTTTAATTTATCGTCTGTTCCGGGAATTTCTGCAATCACATTATAACCCTGCTGCTCGTCGGTGTATATTTTTGCCTGAAGTTCAAGATCCAACCGGACCGGAATCTGATGAAGCAATAATCTTTGCATCATCATAAAATCTTCATACGAAATTGAAATATCATTCAATGATGATGCCATTTCAACATTATAAGGAATCCCATTCTGCACGAAAACAGTTCCGTCCGAATTTCTTGTACTCGTGGTCAGAATGCCCAGTGCTCCTTGTTCGGCAGCAAATTTTTTAACAAGCGACAGATAGTGAGCGGCAGCCTGAAAAGCAATGGTTGTCGCCCTGGAAGACGCAGATGCTTCGGGTGGCGACTTTGGATCGTAAGCAGCTAACTTCAAAAGCTCCTCATCCGTATATCGGTTTGCATCCGGTTTGAAACCCAACGGCAGTGAATCTGTTCTTTTTATCAGTATGATTTTATTTTTTAATTTGCCTTCATACGCAGGAAATCCACTGGAATCAGCTGCTTCCAAAAGGATTACGTCGGCATGAGCAAGGCCACTGGTCCCCGTGGAAAATGTTTTAGGAAATCCGATCAGGGGTTTGTAATAAGGACTGGTCATAGCGAGATAATATTTTTCAAGCTCCCAGCCTTTCCCCCAGTATCCCCAGGCCTCAAGATTTGTGTTGACCAGACTCCAGGATGCTAATTTTGTTTTTGCCCAGTTAGCTGCTTTAAAATATCCCGGCGACTCCATCAGCCGCGGTCCGTTGGCATCCGTCAGATTGAATACAATTTCCATTACCTGCGAACGATTCATTCCTTCATCACGGATTTTAGCCATCATGGACATATCCAGGTTCTCAGATTGCGCAAAAACGCCCGTTGTGAGTATCAGCAGACAGCTGATGATTCTTATTCTCATGTGCATTTTTTAAATAGTAACGAAAGTATAAACGGTTGCCCTATCCCCTGGCAAGTTTTATATAAACGGAAAGCTAAAAATGAAAATTCCAGGTAACAGAAGGCAGGATGGGGAAAAGAGAAACTTTTTTTGCCTGAACCTGTAGAGAGCCATCAAAAGGACTGCCGGTCTGATCAAAATAAATGAAATACGGGTTTAACCGGTCATAAACATTGTAAATACTGAAAACCCAGCTGCTGTACAATTTTTTATTTATTTTATGAGTGGGGGTGTAAATAGCGGCCAGATCCAAACGGTTATAGGGGGGTAAGCGGTACTGATTAATGCGGCTGAAATCCTGTGTCAGCGTCCCCTCAATGATATAAAATTTTTCCGGATAGGATGTTGCGTTTCCACTGGCAAAAACAAATACAGCGGATAGTTTCCAATGTTTGTTCAATTCGTAAGTGTTCACAACCGAAAGATCGTGACGCCGGTCATATTTGGCAGGAAACTTCTGGCCGTTATTGAGTGCGGGGAATTGTCTCCAGGTCCAGGACAATGTATACCCGATCCATCCTGTCCAACGACCTTTTTGTTTATTAACAAAAAATTCAGCGCCGTAACTCCATCCTTTTCCAAATACAAACGAGTTCTCAGGATCGCTGAGGGAGGGCGTATATCCTTCTTTGTATTCGATCTGGTTCTGCATTTGCTTATAATAAAGTTCTACCGATGACTCAAACATATTGTTGTTGAAATTCTTAAACAGACCGGCAGAATAAAGCCAGCTGATTTGCGGTGCTACAATATACGTACTTGGCACCCAAAGATCAGTCGGCAGTGTGGTGCCGGCATTGCTGACGAGATGAATATACTGGAGATTTCTTGAGACGGATCCCTTGATGGATGTCTGATCATTCAGTGAGTAACGGGTAGTAAATCTGGGTTCCGGTCCTCCGTACGTTTTTACATTCTGTCCCTTCGTGAAATGCGTGCTGTCTGTCTTATTACCATCGGCATCTGTCTGGTAAATCGTATAGGGACCAGTCTGCTCAAAACCGCTCCAGCGGATCCCCGCACTGATATCTATTTTTTCACTGATCTGCCAGTCGTCCTGCAAATATACCGCCGCTTCGCGGGCATATTTGATATTTGAATTGTTGGGTGTAAATACAATTGAATCCTGGTGGCCGGTCAGAATATTCGGTGTAAATGTATGGAAAGTATACAGCGCACCGAACCGGACTTTATTTTTCGGATTCATATAGTAGTCAAAATCTGTTTTGGCTGAAAGATCATGGATTCCGGAAGAAAGGCTGAGTGCAAAATTATCCTGCGCCCCGTTGAACGCGAATTTGTAATCGTTGTACAATAACGTGGTGTTGGCAAATAATTTCCTGTTGAAAACATGGTTCCATCTTAAAGTGGCAGTAGAATTGCCCCAGGGAATATCGGTACTAAACGACCGGCGTGAATTATTGAAATCAAATACATCCCGTCCAAAATATCCGCTCAGATAAATACGGTCCTTTTCAGAAAACTGATAATTCATTTTTACATTCAGATCGTAAAAATAATAACCGGACCCATAGAAACTGCTGGACCTGGGAACAAACGGACTAATCAGAAGGTCCAAATAGGTTCTTCGGTAGGAAACAATAAAAGAAGCCTTTTGCTTTATGAGCGGACCCTGGACAGATAATCTTGATGCGAGCAGACCCAATCCGCCATCTACTTCATACTTGTTCATATTTCCTTCCTTCATCGAGATATCCAATACGGATGATAAACGCCCACCATATTGGGCTGGCATACTGCCTTTGATAAGGGTCGTATTCTTGATGGCATCAGAATTAAATATGGAGAAAAAACCAAACAGGTGTCCTGTATTGTAAACAATGGCGTCATCTAATGTAATGAGGTTTTGATCCGGACCACCTCCTCTTACATAAAGCCCGGTATTCCCTTCACCGGCATTACTTACGCCAGGTAACAACTGCAGGGTTTTCATGATATCAATTTCTCCAAACAAAACAGGCAGGTTTTTAACCTGTGACATAGACAGGTCTATCTTCCCCATTTGTGCGCTGGTTACATTAACATCTTTTTTTTTGGCATAAACGATCACTTCCTCACTGGCTGCACTATGCTGATTGATCAGGAAATTGTAGCTGGTATTTTTATCAAGGCTGATTTCAAGGCTTTTTGAAATGTACCCGACATATGACACAGTGATGACATACTGACCTTCGGGCAACGTAATGGAGAAAAATCCATAATTGTTTGTACTAATCCCTTTTTTTTGCCCGATAAAACCGACGGTTGCTCCGATCAGGTTTTCTGAAGAGAGGGAATCCTTTACATAGCCGGTTATGCTATATTTATTCTGTGCATGAATAATACCTGCATAGAACATCAAACAAAATAGCAATGTTTTTTTCATCATTCACTCACCAGTACGAAAACGTAAACTGTCCTTGATCTCACCGCAATCGGGCGCGCCGTTTTTATTGGTGCTGATTTTCCCGCTGTATGGATTGGAAATCGTTGTTGTTATACTCAGCCAGTTGCCCTCCGTTGAATCGGCAAATGCCGTTGAACAACTCATATAATAAATCACATTCCCATCGTACTTCACCGCACGGACCAGCGAATATAAATCTGCCGTAATCATATTAAATTCTCTTTTCTTTTGTTCCATGGTTTTTTCGCCGAGTAAACCCACAATCTCAGGTGGAATTGACTGGGCTACGGTAACAGCTGTCAGGATCAAAGACGAATCTGCCTTGAATTGGTCAAACCGGATGCTGTCGACGGTCATACTGAGTTTTTTGGCCGCAACAGATATCTGGGAAGTATCGCCGTTGAAAAACGCATCAGATAAATAAAAATAAGCAGTCAGGACACTGGCTATGGACCTGTTAAATGCGGACGTTTTAGAACCCACCAGCAGGGCAGGATCTTTTTCAACGGATTTACTGCTGTCTGAATTACTTTTATGAAGTACCAGATAAGTAATCCCAAGCGCAAGGGCCAAAACGACAATCAACAAAAAGGCCTTCTTCATAAACAGAATTTAATCAAAGATAATTCTAAATGCATTTGTTTTACTTTTGCGCGTTTGGAATAAACTTCATTTAATATATGCTTGCAGGTTTTCAGAATATGACATTTGAGTTTGGTGCCCGGACAATCCTGGAAGATGCCACCTGGCATATTCAGCCTGGCGAACATATCGGACTGATTGGATACAATGGTACAGGTAAGTCCACATTATTAAAATTACTGGCCGGTGAATACACGCCAAGCGGCGGTACCGTTGAGCGCAGCCGGAGTACCAGTATTGGCTATCTCCATCAGGATCTTCTAAGTTTTGATACCGGCGATTCCATATTGAAGGTTGCCATGGGAGCATTTGATAAAGTGCTTACAGTGGAAAAAGAACTGGAACAGTTAGTATTCGAAATGGAAGAAGAAGAAAAAGCCGGTAAACCCCAGTCAGAAGCTTTATTGCTAAGTTATACCGACAAGCTGCATGAAATGGACTTACTGGATGGTTACAACATTCATCACAAAACTGAAGAAGTTTTACAGGGTCTTGGATTCTCCAATGCACATTTACAAAGGCCCTACCGGGAATTCAGCGGAGGCTGGCGGATGCGGGTACTATTGGCAAAAATGATTCTTCAGAAACCTGATTTACTCCTGCTGGATGAACCGACCAATCACCTGGATCTTCCCTCTATTGAATGGCTGGAAAAATACCTGAAGAATTACCAGGGTTCAGTGGTGATCGTAAGTCACGATAAATTTTTCCTGGACCGGATGGTGGATAAAATAGTTGAACTCTATCAGCAAAACCTGCATTTCTATAATGGAAATTATTCATTTTATGAAAAGGAAAAAGAAATGCGGATCACCATTCAGCAAAAAGCCTATGAAAATCAAAAAGACTATATCAGGCAACAGGAAAGATTCATAGAACGGTTTAAGGCCAAGGCCAGCAAGGCCGCCGCTGCACAGTCGGCTATGAAAAGACTGGATAAAATCGACCGGATAGAAAACGTTGAAATGGAGAGGCCGGATATGCGTATTCAGTTTCGTATCGACAGACCACCAGGGAAAGTACTGGTGCACTTAAAAGATTTAAGTAAAAGCTTCGGCGATAATTTGATTATTCAACACGCGGAAGCAGAAATAGAAAGAGGTGACAAAATTGCGCTGATCGGAGCGAACGGAAAGGGTAAATCTACCGTACTTCGTATAGTCGCCGGGACAGAATCGTTTACCGGCGAGCGTGTGTGGGGGCATCATGTGGATGCGAGTTTTTATGCACAACATCAACTCGAATCGTTAAATATAAACGACTCAGTACTGGAAGAAATGAAACATGCCGGATCCGGTAAGAATGAACTTGAACTCAGGACATTATTGGGTTGTTTTCTTTTTTCAGGAGACGATGTGGAAAAAAAGATTAAAGTTTTAAGCGGTGGCGAAAAAGCGCGTGTTGCCCTGGCAAAAACAATCGCCGGAAAGGCCAATTTTTTATTACTGGATGAACCAACCAATCATCTGGATATTCATTCCTGTGAATTGCTGGCGGAAGCATTAAATAAATATGAAGGCAGTTATATTCTGGTAAGTCA
>DASXNJ010000083.1:0-3482 GCA_036495145.1 Puia sp. | reverse complement strand
TAAGCCACGAGTTCCTGCTGTGGGATATGCTCTATAAATTCTACATTACGCGATGCAATATTGCGGCATGTCTGGTAATATCCGGGTTGATTCGGTGCAGGCGCGCCGATAATCAGCAAATGATAACTTGTATCATTCAGTGCCCGGATCAGGTTTAATTGATTTTTAATGCCCTCCACCCGGGCAATGCATATGACAAGCTTTGGATCTTTTTTAGCTTCCTTATTAAATTTGAATAAATTACCATCTACCGCATTCGGGACTATTATATGATTTGTCTGGCACCCATAAATTTCCTGAAGCCGGATATATTCGGAGCGCGAATTCGGTAACAGCATGCCTGCTTTTTTTATGATCTCGAGTATGGATTTTTTCTGGCCTTTCCAGGCGTAAGAAAAACTCATTAACCTGTCCCTGCCCAAAATCCATCGTGAAATGGCCTTTAGATATTCAATCGTATCCGCTGGCAAATAACGGAAGAGTATACCCGAAATGCCCTTCCTGTGATATTTATCGTACTCGCTGTAATTTATCAGAATGGTAGAGACAACGAAAGGAAGTCTTGTTTTACCGATATGGAATAGAATATCGGCCGGCCTTGTGATATTGAAGAAATGCAATAAATGATAATTGCTGTAATCAATCTCTTCATTCGTTAATATGATATCGACCTGGATACCCTGTGTACGGAGTGAACGAGCAGTTTGTAAAGTCTGTATAGTATCACCGCCCGGGACAGTGTATAAAGTGGACCTGACTATCATGGCCACTTTGATCTTTTCCAATAGGTAACTGTGTGATAATGATGAACCGTCTTTCATAACATATTCCGGGTATAAAATCGCCTGCCGTCAAACCTTTCTAATTGATACGTTTTTGGGAAGATAGGGTTGCGTTCACATCACGGGACAGTGATATTCTGCTGCTGAATAAAATGGGGACCAGGTTGAAATATCATTCTGCCGGAATAAAAATTTCTCCGGAAAAAGATAGGGTGGCTGTCTGCGGAAGAATTGACGCAGAGAGCAAAAGCGGCAGTTATCTACGAATTTGGCGTCATGAAAAGACAGGGTGGAAAATTGCACTGAAAGTCATCCGGGTATATTTGCCGTTTACTAACAAACTTTATTCAGTTCTAAGGCTCACGACCGGTTTGACGAACGCCGCTTTCATTGCCTGAAAACTGACGGTTAGAATTGTAATCAAAAGTGTGATTATTCCTGCAAATATAAAAACCCACCATTCCATCGGAGTCCGGTAGGCAAAATCACGTGCCCAGAGATTCATGGCCCACCAGGCAACCGGGCTTGCTATGAACATGGCCAGTACGACCAATGCGATATATTCTCCGGACAACAAAGTAAAAAGCGAAACAACGCTGGCGCCAAGTACTTTTCTGATGCCGATCTCTTTGGTTCTTTGCCCGGCAGTAAACATGGCCAGTCCCAATAATCCTATACAGGAAATGAAGATCGCAAGTACTGCGAAATAATTCGAGAGCCTGCTTACAAATTCTTCGCTCTTATAAAGATTTTGATATTCTTCATCAGAAAAAGAAAAAGTAAATGGAAACTGCGGATTCAGGGTTTTGCATATTTTTTCGAGATCATTGATTGCCAGCTTCGTCTGTCCGGGACTTGTACGTACCAGGATGGTTCTCCCGTTGTCGGTTTCCCCCGCGTGCACAATAAGTGGTTTTATCGGATCATGCAGGGAAGTAAAATGGAAATCTTTTAAAACGCCAACGATAATTCCTTTTTGATCCCAGAGAGATAAATTCTTGCCGATGGGATTTTTATAATTCAATATTTTCAGTGCTTCTTCATTTACAAGATAAGCCGATGAATCGCCAGCATATTCTTTTGAAAAATCACGACCTTCCAACATACGGAGATTCATAGTTTGTACGAAATCATAGCCGGCTGAAATGGTTGTAAACGTGGGAGATGTATTCGGATCTTTTCCATCCCAAACCACGGATGCTGTTGCATTGTCAATGGAAGTTGGTTCATCCGAAATTCTTGAAACAGATTTGATGCCTGCCGTTTTCATGGCTGCCTGCTTGAACAGGTTGTAATGTTCCGACAGTTCACCTTCCATAGGGATATATAAAAGATTCTCCCGGTCATAACCGAGATTTAAATGCTGTACATAAGCTACTTGTTTTGAAATATAAATAGTACTAATGATCAGGACAATGGAGAGGACAAACTGGAAAACCACAAGGCCCTTTCTGAATAATATATTATCACTTCTGAATTTCATCGGCCCTTTTAAAACCTGTACAGGATTAAAGGAAGAAAGAAAGAGCGCCGGATAACTTCCGGAAATCAAACCAATAATCAGGGTTGAGCCACCTAAGATTAACCAGTAGCTGTAACTGCTAAAAGGCATGAACATCTGTTTGCCCGTCAGATGATTGAATAGCGGAAGAAAAATATCTGTCAAGAGAATAGAAAGAAGAACGGACAGACTGGTCACGAATACAGCTTCTCCCAGGAACTGACGAATCAGCGAGCCTCTGATGGCTCCGGAAACTTTTCGGATTCCGATCTCTTTACTTCTCCTGACAGACCGGGCCGTGGTGAGATTCATAAAATTGATACAGGCAATTAATATAATAAAACAAGCGACGAGGCTGAAAAGCCAGACATACTGAATCCGTCCGCCTTCAAACTTTCCGTTTACAAAATTGGAATGCAGGTAAGTATCTCCAAACCGCTGCATATCGAGTTCAATCCTGAAACTTGCAGACTGACTCTTATTGTACGCATCCAGAAATCGCGTGAGTTTCTTTTCTACCAGAACAGCATTGGCATCCCTGCTCAACATGATGTATGTCTGTGGACTGTTATTCCGCCAGTCCTTCAGCCATTCATTGTCTTCTACGAAGGCCGTCCAGTTGAGAAGAAAATCAAATTTTTGCCAAACGTTTGAAGGCAGATCGGCAAAAATAGCCGAGACTGTAAAATCCTTCCTGTTTTTATACCGGATGGTTTTGCCCATGGCATCTGATGCGTTTCCGAAAAATGCAATGGCCATCTTATTCGATATGGCGATATTTAACGGTGAATTCAGCGCCGTTTCAGGATTTCCTTTCAACAACGGATAGCTGAACATCTTAAAATAATCCTCGTCTGCCCACGCCCCGTCCTGTTTTAAAATCTTATCCTTTGTTTCAAAAGTAGTTTTGGAACTGTGCCTATAACCAACAGCATTTTCTATTTCAGGAATATTTTTCTTTAGTTCCGCTGCCAGTAATCCGGGTGTATAATAACCTGCATTTATTTTGTTGTCGACATATTGACGTTCATAAAGGATGTACAAACGGTTGCCGTTCAGCTGGGTATTATCGATACTGCGTTCATCTCTTATCCATAATAAAATGAGCAATCCGCAGGTAATGCCAAATGCAAGACCCGTTATATTGATTAATGAGAAAACCTTGTTATTTCTGAAATTTCGCCAAGCGACGTGAAAGT
>DASXNJ010000082.1:0-4292 GCA_036495145.1 Puia sp. | reverse complement strand
GTTTTTTTACGATTTCTCTGTAAACGGTGGTTTGTGACCGGTTATATTTATTCACACAAAATAAAAGTACACGGTCGATATTGGCAAAATCGTCTTTGTTCAACGTAGCCTGGGTACAATCTGCAGGCAGAGAAGTATAGGTCATCTTGTCAAATGGAAGTATAACATAACGGTCAGGAGAAGAGGATTGTCCATAATTGACGTAACCGGCTGTCAGAAAAACCAGGCATAATATATATTTCATACGAAATGATCTAAGATCCCAAATCAGATTTTTTGCAACAACTCTTTTCTGTTATTAAACGGGTCAAAAAATGAAAACCGTTTTTGCCCGGGAATTTGTGTTTCCTCTTTTAGAGTAACGCCGTGCCGGGTTAAATGTTGCTTCGCTTCTTCTAAATCTGAAACCTCAAATGTGGGTTGCCTTTGGATGTATTGATCTCATTTTCAATACCAAACTGGAGTTGTATATCCGTCATCTGATACCATATTCCACCATTGGGAATAAGTGGTTCCGGTTTCACTATTTCAATCAACCCCAATACGTCAGAATAAAAAATTCCTGGCTTCTTTTTCCTTTCCTATGGGAATACAAATCTGAACATGATCGAGGCTCCTGAATGCATCGTACCTCCGGATTATTCTGTTCGCAGTGCTGTAACCGGATTGGCCCGGGCTGACTTCCAGATCTCATAACTGACTGTCAGCAATGTGACTATCAACAAACCGATCAGACTTAAAATAAAAATCATCGGACTGATCGTAATCCGGTAGGCAAAACTCTGTAGCCACTTATAAGCGAAATACCAGGATACCGGAATGGCAATCAGACTGGCAACAATAAATATTCTGACAAAAATAGTAGCAAAAAGTGCAACCACCTGTTTGTCTCCCGCACCAAGTACTTTTCTGATTCCGATTTCCTTGGTTCTCTGTTCCGCAGTATAGGAGGCCAGACTCAGCACGCCCATGATGGTAATCAGAATGGCCAATACAGCAAATATTTTTGCAAGTGAGGAAATCGTGCTTTCTACCTGGTACATCCGGTTGAATTCATCACTCACAAACCAGTGATCAAATCCGGCCCCCGGAAAAGAAGCCTTCCATTTTTTTTCTATATCTGCAATTTTCTCCTGAAATTTTCCGGCGGGCAATTTAATATATGTGATTTTGTCAATCCGGTCAAGATGCGGATTCAAAACCAGTGGCTCGATGGGTTGGTGCATGGACCGGAAAGGGAAATTTTTCACGACCCCGATCACCCGGTAGAGACGGTTTGTATCTCTGGTATCCTTTACCATCGTACCCATCACATCACCGGCTGGTTTATTTAATGCCTGGATCGCTGCCTCATTTAGAATAAGGGAATTACTGTCATTTAGATTACCCAATTGAAAATCACGACCTGAAATAAATTCCAGGTTAAAAGTTTTCGGAAAATCATATTCCACACTTAGCTGATTCCATTGCATATCCTTATCTGCCAGTGCGGGAAACTTGAAAGTGCGGCCAATGTATCCAAAATAGTCCAGCCTTGGTAAATGGTTGGCCATGGTTACGTGTTCAATCTGCGGATCCTGCAAAACAGAACGTTTAAATGTTTCAAATCTTTCCTGTTGTGCGATCCCGCCAAAACGAATTGCCATGAGCTGACTGCCCTGTTCATTCAGCTTTGTAGTTTTCAACTGATCCATCTGCTGTATTACGATCATCGTGTAAATGATTAACCCCAGCGAAACAGTATATTGAATGGTGACAAGGGTTTTACGCAAAAACTCTGCGCCCTTACCTTTTATAATCTGACCCTTCAATACTTTTACTGGTTGAAAAGCCGAGAGATATAAGGCAGGATAAAAACCCGCTATGAATGTCATAAAAAGCACAATGATCCCAATCAATGTTATCATATACGGATCCAGTAATGAACCCATGCTGAAGGATTTGTGCGCCACCAGGTTAAACGGGTGCAGAAATATAAATACCAGCAGAACAGACATGATAAGGGCGCAGAGCGTCATCAGGAAGGATTCGAGAAAAAACTGAGTCGCTATTTCGAATCGCATACTTCCAAAGGATTTTCGCAAACCCACTTCTTTTGCTCTTTTTACCGAACGTGCAGTAGCCAGGTTTGTATAATTTATACAGGCAATGATCATGATCATAACGGCTATCACACTGAAAATAGTGAGATAGACCTTGTCGCCATGGGTGTTTGAATTGTCTTCCCATAAACTTTTAGAATCAAAATGGATATCGGCCAGTTTGATGGTGAAACCCTCAAATTTTGATCCGGGCGGAACATTTCCGGCACTCGATTTAAGCATTTGAGTGGCGAGTGTATTTAAAACAGCATGAATGGGTTTGATATCGGCACCTGGTTTCAGTACAACATAACTTTCAAAAAAATTTTCATACTGGCTGAAATGATCACCTTCCAGATATTCGGCAAAATGCTCACCGTATACGGCATGGAGGGCATTCATGTTAATAATATAATCGGGTTTGAAATGTGAATTGGCTGGATAGTCACTGTAAATACCGGTCACCACGACGTTTACGTCCTTACCCTGGGTGGCAAATACATGTTTGAGAGAAATCATCTTCCCCATCGGATCCTCTTTGCCAAATAAATTTCGGGCGCCTGTTTCGCTGATTACAATACTATTATAATTACCAAACATTTGTTCCCTGTTACCCCGCAGCATATCAAAGTACAGAATCTTATTAAATCCGGGTTCGGCCCACACAATCTTTTCTGTCAGTACTATTTTGTCGGTCGGCTTATAATTGAGCGAAGTTGGATACCCGATATTATCGATCCTCGTGCTGTATATTATTTCACTGCGATTGTCTTTCAGGTATCGCATAAAAAAGCCGGGAGCAACCGTATTGTCAAAACGCTGGCCGTCGGGGTTTATAAATGTACATCCGATGCGATAAGTATCTTTATAAAAAGGTTGTATCGTATCATATCGCAGCTCATCGCTTACATATAAAAAAATGAGAATGGCGCTGGCGAGTCCCAGGGAAAGCCCGAATATATTCAAAAGCGAAAAAAGTTTCTGGCGTTTGAAATTTCGAATGGCGATTAGCAGGTAATTGCGGAACATGGATAAATCATTTTATTATTAATTAATAATTTATTCTCCATGTGATTCCGGATGGAAGAGTTTGCAGGAAGAAATTACACGATACAAAACTCAGCAAAAGATCTGTATTAAGTTCTATAAATATGACGCGAAGTAAAAGCCAATTATGATAAGCGGTAGCTTTGGGAAGAATTCCTGAATGAAAAGCAGATGGATAACTTATCCCAAATGGTTAACCCGGCGTCTGGCAGCTCACCCACTTACTGGCTTACCCGTTTTATTATTCTTCGATTACTGGGATTGATATATGCAGTAGGCTTCGCGGTGGCCATCAACCAGATCATTCCGCTGATTGGTGAAAATGGGTTGTTGCCCGTCGGGATCTTCCTGGATCGGGTCACGGATTCACTTGGCTCAAGGAGTAATGGTTTCCTTCGTCTTCCTTCGCTTTTTTGGTTCGGTCATTCTGATACAATTCTCCTTGTTGCAGCCTGGATCGGATTTGCCCTTTCCTGCTTAGTACTTGCTGGCTTCGCCAATGCGATATTGCTTGCCATTCTCTGGTTCCTTTATATGTCGTTCGTGCACGTCGGACAGGATTGGTATGGATACGGATGGGAAATACAGCTTCTCGAAACCGGCTTTCTGGCAATCTTTCTTTGTCCAATGCTCGACCTGCGTCCATTTCCAAAACGACCACCGCCAAATATCATTATCGGATTGTTCCGATGGCTGATATTCCGGATCATGCTGGGTGCCGGACTTATAAAAATGCGCGGTGATGAAGTATGGCGGAACGGAACCGCACTTTATTATCATTTTGAAACCCAGCCACTGCCAGGCCCATTGAGCCGTTGGTTCCATTTCCTGCCGCGTATGATATTGAAAGGCGGCGTATGGTATAATTTTTTGGCCGAATTGATTGCACCCTGGTTCATATTCTGGCCACGGGTTGCACGTCATGTCGCGGGATCGGTGATATTATTGTTACAAATAATCCTCATCGCCAGCGGCAATTTGTCGTTTCTCAATTGGCTGACCATCGTACCTGCACTGGCTTGCTTTGATGATGGATTCTGGTTCAGAATTCTTCCCCGACCGCTGGTACGCAGGGCTAAAGATGCCATCACAAATTCAGAACCATCAAGACCTATGCTCATCACTTCCTGGGTCATCACGATTATCGTTGGACTTCTTAGTATA
>DASXNJ010000081.1:0-5689 GCA_036495145.1 Puia sp. | reverse complement strand
TTCCGGTTGTACAAAATGGGCCTTGCGGTTCAGTCCCACGTCTTTGTCCGCTGCTGTTTTTGCATAAAAATATTCCCAGATGGGACGGGCTGATCGACCGCCTTCTCCGAGCTTGCTATCCAGCCTGATAAAATTATCGTCACAGCCAATCCATACACCGGCCAGTAATTGCGGTGTATATCCAATGAACCAGGCGTCGGGATTGTTTTGCGTAGTACCTGTTTTTCCGCCCATTTCTGCCAATCCCAGCCGGTCTCTCATTCCGGCTGCTGTTCCAATGTCAACGGTTCCCTGCATCATGCGGCACATGGTATAGGCCGTATTCTGACTGATGACTTCTTTTCTTTCGGTATCAAAGCGGGCCAGCACGTTTCCGTTTTTATCTTCTATGCGTGCGATATAATATGGCTTTGTGCTGAAGCCACCTGCCGGAAACATGGTATAACCCCACATCATTTCATAAAGAGAAATTTCTATCGCACCCAGGGCAAGGGATGGATAGGCTTCCATTTTTGATTTGATATTTATATTATGAAGAAAGTCAACAAAATTTTTTGGCCCCACCTGTTTCATGATCGAAGCGGAAGCGCAGTTCAGTGAATGCGCGAGAGCTGTTGCCATGGTCACCTGCGGACCAAGCTCACATTTTCCGCCGGCTGGTACGAGTCCAAATCCGTCAAAATATTGTGCTTCATTGTCTACGATGGTGGCGGGGGTGAATCCGGCATCTTCGATGGCATCGGCATACAGAAGCGGTTTGATGGATGAGCCTACCTGTCGTTTTGTATTTATGTTGGCATGATCAAACTTATAGGTCTTAAAATCGATGCCTCCAATCCATGCTTTTACGGCGCCACTCATCGGATCCATTGCCAGGAAAGCTGTCTGCATCATCTGATGATTGTATTTGATGGAGTCCAGCGGTGACATCACCGTATCAGTTTCTCTGCGCGAGTTCCAGGCAAATACTTTCATCTGTATTGGCTGGTCAAAACTTTTCCGGATTTCCGCTGCCGGTATGCCATCGTCTTCCATATTTCGCCAGCGTTCCGTATTGCGGATCAGTGATTCCAGAATATTTGAATGTTCCTTCCAGACCAGGCCCTTGCGGATTGATGGCTGTGCATTCATTACTTTCTGCAGACTGGGAACCTGTTTGGCCACTGCTTCTTCCGCATATAATTGCATGCGCGGATTGATGGTGGTATAAATCCTTAATCCGTCTTCATACAAATCGTAAGATTCACCGGTTGCAGCATTTTTATGATCCTTACACCATTTTTTTAATTCATCCCGTATCACGTCCCGGAAATAAGGAGCCAGTCCGTTATTCTCGTCCAGTTTTTTATAATTTGAAAGATCAATCGGTTTCAGTTTGTATGCGCGACCCTCGCTTTCGGTAATAAAATTGCTTTCGACCATCCGGTTGATGACTGTGTTTCTCCTTTCAATGGCCGCCTTCGGATTTTTTCTGGGATTGTATAATGTATTACCGCTTAACATACCAATGAGCATAGCGGATTCATCAACGGTTAGCTGATCGGGTTCTTTTTGGAAAAAAGTGCGGCTGGCGTTACGGATGCCATACACATTATCGCCGAAGGGGACTGCATTCAGATAAAGCGCGAGGATTTCTTCCTTTGTAAAATTTCGTTCCAGCCGGACGGCTGTAATCCATTCCTTTAGTTTCTCAATACCGCGTCTTGTAATATTATGTGAGCCCTGTCCGAGCATATATTTTGCCAGCTGCTGGGTAATGGTGGAACCGCCGCCATCACGTCCGAGTTTTACAACTGCCCGCAATACGCCCATGCCATCGATCCCCGAATGATCATAAAATCTTTTGTCTTCTGTGGAGAGAAGCGCGTTGATGGCATTCTTTGAAATGTCATGATATTCCACATTGCTCCGGTTGCTTTTATCCTTATAGTATTTCCCCATCAGCGTTCCGTCGTCGGCATATACTTCCGATGCGAGCATGATGGATGGATTTTCCAGTTCTTTCAGGGAAGGAAGGGATCCGAACACACCAAAGTTTATCAGCACCAGCAAGAGGATGAAGGCACCCAGACCGGCAAAAAAGATTTTCCAGAATATCGGAATTGCTTTGCGCATATTTTAGTTTATTAATATCATTTTTAAGTTGACAGTTGGCAGTTGGCAGTTGACCGTTTTTCTTTATGCTTCCAGCCTCCAGCCTCCAGCCTCCTGCTTCGAGCTTATTTGCCTGCCGGAAATGAATCTGGTGAATAAACAGATAAAAATCTCCGGTATAACTGAATGTCTTTATTCGCTTTTAATATTTCCAGATTCTGACCATCGATTATAATAAAGAAATATTTCTTTTCCGGCAGCCAGGGTATGATTTCCCTTGGTGCTGCATTACCTGCTTTATTCAGGTAGGTGAGTGCCTGACCAATATTTCCGAATCCCTGCACGACCATCAACTTGGTTGTATCAGTCAACGACTGCTTATCGATCTCATAGTTTTTACCATAGAAATTTTCCCGGTTATACCGGTCGAATGCATTCTTTGATTCTGTTACATAGACCGGATCCACATTCGTCATTACCATGACCACGTATTGCGGTTTGTCGGGCGACCAGATAAACGGAGAAACAAAAAGGGACTGTGCCTTTAACTGGAGCGCATCCGGTTTCCTGATCGATATCTGATTGCTGTCGTGTTCCATATTCTGGGCATTCAGGGCCTTGGCTTTCGCGTTCTTTACAGAATCCGCTATTTTCGGTTGTGCGGCAGCGATCGCCAGGCGCGCGATGCTATCGTCCGTCATGCGCTGTACATGAAGGTTACTCAGATAAGTTTCAATTCTTTCACGTTCATTTAAAACCCTTAATACATTCTCAGCCTTGGCAGACATAATGGTTTTCGGGAAACGGGTGATAATTTTATTCAGCGTTACTTTTCCAATACTGTCATATCTGTAGTGGATATAGTATAGCGCTTCGATATACAACAATTGCGGTGTCCAGTATTTATCTCCAAACACGCTGTCAAGTTTTAGTTTTTCGGCAGCTGCCTGATCGAAATGTCCTTCAATGAAATGCTCGTACACGGTTTCGTAAGCTTCTGTTGCTCTTGTGCGTGCGGGCATATCCCCGGGTCCTTTCGGTGGATTTTCTATCAGCGTTATGTAACGGCCGGCCGGAAATTTCTGTTTCATCAATGCGAGTATCCTGGCAGCATTGACGGAATCTTCCAGGTGTATATAACAGAAGTATTGATTGTACAGGGATTCCTGATAATATTTGGTATCCGGGAATTTTGTTTGCAGCGTGTCATATACTTTCAGAGCGCTTCGATAATCCGGTATATAATCCTGAAGGGCCCTGCCCAATACAAAAAGTGCACTTTCAACCGAATCCTTTGACTTCTGCATTTTCTCCGGCGTGAGCGGCAGACCTGCCAAAAGCGATTCTGCCGTGAGCTGTACCGCCGGCGCTGCTGCACCATTTGGCTGGCCGTTTGGCAGCAGACTACTGGCGGGGGTGAGACCCGTGATCTGTTGATTGATGAGTGATTGAACCTGCCAGTTATCAACATTGGGCCGGTTACCCCATTTTGATTTGAAATCGCCATAACCCTTTGCTTTTACCGACTGATTATAAAAATACCAGTCACCCGCACCAATGGGATTGGTGAACATATCGGGAACCACGCTATTGGATCTGAAACCATATCCACCGGAGCCGCCGAAGTTATCTTCTTCAGCCAGTCCCAGTTGTCTGCGATAGGCCCTCAGCATTTTTTTTATATAAGCATCTCTTTCGGAAGGTGTCATTTCAGCAATGCGCTGCAAACTGTCCTGTCTTTTTATGATCAGAATTTCCGGCACGATATGACTGAGCGCTTCTTTTCTCTCGAGTAATAATTTCAGTGAGTCGGCAATCCCCGGATCATTGACATTCACACTATCGTATGAATATTTTGCTTCCGGATACTGTTTATCATCCATGAAAATCCATCCGAGTTTCAGGAATGCACGGTCGCGGTTATAGCCAAGGCCGTTGGCGTGATCAATACATTTTCTGAAATATGCGCGGGCAGCTTTTTTATCACGCCTTTCCAGTTCCATTTCTGCTGCGACAAAATAAATCACATCCAGGTAGGGCGCATATATTTCTTTCCGGGCCATACGCATCAGGGCGTTCAGATTTTTTTGTATGTAGTCATTTTTTGCGCCGTCACCCTTGTTGTCACGAATCGCATTCAGACGCGCATATACAGCCAGGGCGGGATCGAGGGTGTTGTTAGCGGCTTTTTCATACCATATTTTTGAAGCAGCCGGATGGCCCGCGAGATCGTATAGCTGGGCAATCAGATATTCCCATCTTCCTTCTTCACCCTCATTGGTTGAATTATCCAGGGCCAGACTGAGGTGATATGCTGCGCTATCCCATTCTTTAATCTTATAAAAATAAAGTGCCTGCATTTCGTGCAGGGATGGTTTCAGACGATCGGGGAAATTCGGGTCCTGTTTCAGGATTTCAATGAGGACTGCGCCTTTGGTCAGCTTTTCCTGCTGGAAATAAGTTCGAATCAGCCATATAAAAGATTCATTCCGGCTGGGTGGCAGACTAAATATTTTTTTTGCAATATTTCTTTTTTCGTTGGTCGAAATTGAAAATGCGTTACCCGATTCCTCCTGATTGCTTCCGATGGGCAGGGCGTATCCGTCCGCGTCTCTTGGTGCATAGGCGTAATTCACAAACTGAAAAAGAATATGTGCCGAATCCAGATTATTCTTGTACAGATAGGCCCGGCCCATCAGAATATAGAGATTGTCGTTCCAGTTATTCCTTAAGTCGTGCAGCAGGATCGCGGAATTGATTTTATCAACTACCGAATCCAGGTTTCGCTTATCCTTCGCTGTTGTTTCGAGCGTATAATTATAAAATGGCAGGAGCTGCGTATAATCTTCTCTAAACTGAGACTTGGCCCGGGTCAGTACATCGTTCAGTTTATTATTGGTATTGAAGTAGAAATTATAGTGGGTGATAGTGTTTTGAAGAAGTGACCGCGGAACGTTCCATTTGGTGGTCTCTGTCTTTTCATAACCCAGCGTGCGGTTTTCATATCTGTCCGGTTTTTTCAGATCATAATCTACCCCGACCTGCCCGGATCCGTTCAGATAGAAAAAAAGAGAAAAAAATATAACTGAGGTAACGATCCGTTTCACCCTTCGTCCTTTAGGATTGCCATGCAAACTAAATTGTTATTAACTGATAAACCGGATTTTTATTATAAAAATCAGCCAATTTATGGTCGTTTTAACCTGCAAACCAATAACTTGTTATCTTTAGAGCGCAATATCCCCTTATGGCCAAATTCGATGCCAACTCCACGTTAAAAAGATTGCAGAACCGGTACCGGCTGGTCGTCATGAACGACGATACATATGAAGAAGTCGTCACTTTTAAACTTTCCCGCCTGAGTGTATATGTATTTCTGAGCACGGTTTTTGTGCTATTAACCGGGCTCACAGTAGCTTTGATAGTATTTACTCCACTAAAACTTTACATACCGGGATATGGAGATTTAAATAATACTAAGGAGTTGCGTGAACTAAAAATACGTACTGATTCGTTAGAGCAGGAAGTGAGGTACCGCGATCAGTATTTTCAGGGTTTGAGAAATGTGTTGCAGGGGAGCAGTACGGTGAAAATG
>DASXNJ010000080.1:0-4406 GCA_036495145.1 Puia sp. | reverse complement strand
CGTCTCGAACTCCAGTTGTCGGCCCCCGAAATTTATACGGACAGGCAAAAATTTCTGGTCGCTGAATCTGAGTACAAAAAAGCAGCTCTGAGCTTAAATGTTGCCAAACAGCAGTATGATGTGGCATTGGAGAAACTGATTGAATTGGAAGAATAATACAATTCTGAACGCCTGGGTGTTTGGTAGATCGGGAGTCCGTGGGCCAATTTCCCTATTCTCGTTCGTCTTCTTTGCGTAATTTTAAAGCAAACCTTTTTGATTATCAAAAGCAAATCTATATTTCGTTCAATCCGTATTCTGTTATTTGTCGGCTTCCTGATTATTACTCTGCATATTCCCGGTTTGTCACAGGATTCTCTTGTGCATAAGAGACCAAAAATCGGTCTTGCATTAAGTGGAGGCGGCGCAAAGGGACTCGCTCATATCGGCATTCTGAAAGCGATTGATTCTGCAGGTCTTTCCATCGATTACGTAACCGGCACCAGCATGGGCGGCATTATTGGATCTCTTTATGCAGCCGGATATTCAGCTGACAGCATCCTTTATATTGCGAAAAGAATGAATTGGGACCAGGTTCTTTCCAATCAAAGCTCTCTCCGGAATATTATCATGGAGGAAAAAAATGAATATAACAAGTACGACCTGGAACTGCCATGGGTTAATAATTTTTTTCGAATTTCAACCGGGGTATTGGAAGGGCAGGAATTGTGGCTGAAATTTTCAGAACTTTTGTTTCCGGTTTATAAAATCAAAAGATTCGGCTCCCTCGATATTCCTTTTAAGTGTATTGCAACGGATATAGCGACCGGTCAGGCTGTCGTTCTGGATAGCGGGGAACTGGTTTCTGCCGTTCGTGCCAGCATGGCGATACCTTCTGTTTTTACGGCTGTGGAATACAATGGAAAGCTGTTGGTGGATGGTGGTATTGTGCGGAATTTTCCTGTAAAAGATGTGCGAAAGATGGGAGCCCAATACGTGATTGGCAGTAATGTAACGGCTAGTTTATTGCCAGCTAACAAAGTGAATAACGCCATTCAGGTGCTTTTGCAGGTCGCATTTTTTCGGGAAGCCGAGGACACCAAATTGGAAGTGCCTCTTTGCAATATTTATGTTCAGACGCCCCTGGAAAAATATACAATGGGTACATTTTCCCAGGCAAATGAAATCATCGATTCCGGAATTGCAGAGGGCAGAAGATTGTATCCTCAGTTAAAAAAACTGGCTGATTCGCTAAACGCCTTATACGGAGATGAAAAAAATTTTAAAGAACTGCCTGATTTGCGGAGTGTTAAAATTTCTTCTTACGAAGTAAATGGGCTAAAAAATACAACCGGCGATTTTTTCATACACACCACGGGACTTCTGACAAACCATGTGTATACACCGAGAATGCTATCTTATATGGTACGCAGGGCAGGCGGAACACGCTACTATACACGGATAGTTTATCATCTCAATCCACAACCGGATCAAACGGCGAAGATTATTTTTGATGTAACGGAAAGTCCGTTGACTTTTGCGAAACTTTCCCTGCACTATAATCAGTTTACCGGTATCAGTGCAATTCTGAATGTTACTTCCAGAGATTTTTTTACGCCAAACTCAAGAAGTTCTTTCACATTGAATATCGGAGAAAATTTTCGGTTCAAGGCTGAACACCTTCAATACATGGGCAGGGACAGGAAATTTGCGTTAAAATTATTTACGCAATTCGATCAGATCAACATTACCACTTATAATAACACAAAAGAAGCCGGATTATATAATCAGAATTATTTCCTGCTGGATGGGAGAATAGGATATTCAACCAATCGGGATGTGACTATCGGCGTTGGAACCCGTTTTGAGTGGATACGGTATAAGCCGTCTATAACATCTGCGCTGGAATTTAAAGGAACAGATGATTTTCCGACCAGCTATTTCTACATCAATCACAATTCTTTGGACCGTCCGGTGTATCCAAAAAAGGGAGTCAGGTCGGAACTGGAAGCCGGCTGGGTTTACACGCAAAATCCAAATCTTCAGTTACATACAAATACTATCGATGCGGACACAGTGACTGTCAGCAGTCCATACCCCAGGATTGTTTTTCATTTCGAAAGTTTTACGCCACTGTCAGATAAAAGCACACTGTTATTTGCAATTCAGTCCGGAATGAATTTTCAGAAAGGTAATGTTATGAATCAGTTTTCAATTGGCGGCCTCACGCATAGTTTTCATAACCAAATCACATTTGCCGGTTTACGCGAAGGTTCTTTTTATGCTTCAAGTGTGGCTGAGCTTCAGGCTGGTTTTCGATATAATTTTTATGGAAATTTGTATCTGACCGGTCGTGCAAATGTGATGTTCAACAATTTCGTAAAAAATGAAAACATGTTTTACGATACACCCGATTTTTTATCGGGCTACGCCCTGACATTCACATACAATTTTGTTCTCGGACCGCTTGAACTGAGCGCTATGTATTGTGATCAGTGGAAACGGGTGATGGGTTATGTTAATATCGGAATACCTTTTTAGGCTTAAGGCTTGAGGCGCGAGGCATAAGGCTGAAGCCTATTTTAAGAGTGAGGAACAAATTATCTGATGAACGTTTCCAAATTTTCACACTTCCATATTTCCATACTCTCATACATGCCTTTCACTTTGAGTACTCAGCCAATAATGTCCAGTATCTCCTTTTCTTTTGCGATCGCGCTTTCCTGCATTTTTTTGCCTTCTGCGACGATGGCAGCAATATACTTATTTGATTCTGATCCGGCAGCATTGATACAAACGTTCAGATAAGCACCTATAACTGCACTACGTGCACAAACTGCGCCGACGCCTGCGTCTGATTTTGAATTGGGATTTCCTTCCAAGGCCATCGCTTTTAAAACATCCATGGACTGCAGGGAAATTTTCATAACGCGAAATGGAATTTCAATGGCGTGCAAAGTGGCATCTTCGATTGACTTTATTCTAAATGTTTTTTGTGTTTCTGTTGTTTTTGGAAGAGCTCTGGCCGCCATGATTTCTTCAAATGCCCGGGTGTCGGCGTCCACTAACGAAACCAGTTCCCTTTTGTATTCAGTTGCCTTTTCAGCCCAGTCACTGAATATTTCCCACTCCTGCTTTTGTGCGGACAAATTCGCAACCATCGCCCCAAGGCCAGCGCCGAGTGAACCTATATAAGCAGCCACCGAACCGCCTCCCGGAGCGGGAGAATCACTGGACGTTTCATCTGCAAAATCCGATAGTGACAGACGAATGAGTTTTTCATTTCCGGGTTCCTTTAATAAATATTCTATAATTCTTTCCTCAGGATTAAAAGGAGACAATTGATCCAGGCCCATCGTAATGATGGCAATACGGATCAGTTCTTTTTCGGACACACCGGCAGAACGTTTTTGCTTTTTTAAGAAATATTTGCCCGCATTAAGTAATGACTGCAGAGGAATTAATCCGACCAGTTCACTACCCGTAACCCTTATGCCCCGGGCTTCTGCCTTGAGGCAAACCTCATCAAAGGCAATATGTATTGGAGTAACGGAAATATTAGTTAGGTTCATTGATATCTGTGCAATCCCATATTCTTTTATAAACCAGCCAATAGCTTTCACCGATTTGAGAGATCCCGGAATCATTACCGGCTGACCTTTATCATCCTTCACAATTTCCCCGTATATCGGATCACCTTCTCTTTTTACCCTCCCGGCTTCACGAACGTCAAATGCAATACTATTGGCCCTGCGCACCGAAGTGGTATTGAGATTTACATTGTAAGCAACAAGAAAATCACGGGCTCCGATCACTGTAGCACCTCTTTTTTCATCAAAGAGCGACGGACCGAAATCGGGTTTCCATTCCGGCTTTTTTATTTTTTCAAAAAACCCCTCATACTCGCCTGCACGAATAACCGATAAATTGTTTCTGGCCTTATCACTTTGCGCTGCCTCATATAAATAAACCGGCACGGATAATTCTTTTCCGACCCTTTCTGCCAGTTTGTGCGCCCATCGGACGGTTTCTTCCATTGAAATTCCTGATATGGGTATTAGAGGACAAACGTCAGTAGCTCCCATCCTTGGATGTTCTCCTGCATGCTGACGCATGTCGATAAGCTCACCGGCTTTTCGGATGGCAAGGAAAGCCGCTTCCACGACAGCTTCCGGGGGACCGACAAAAGTAACAACTGTTCGATTGGTTGCTTTCCCGGGATCTACATTTAATAACTTTACAGCTTCTACAGATTCAATCTCATTTCTGATTGCCTGAATAATCAGCGGATTTCTGCCCTCGCTAAAATTGGGGACGCACTCGATAATGGGTGTCATATACCTGAATTGAAACGCCAATGTTAAGGAAAGAAAATCAATCCGTTTCGGAAAGCTGTCTCCGGGGCCGTACAAAATCAAGAGGCTTAT
>DASXNJ010000079.1:0-5550 GCA_036495145.1 Puia sp. | reverse complement strand
CTGAGCGGCGGATTGTTATTTCCGCCCGGACCGATATAAAGATCCAGATCACCATCATTATCAGCGTCAAAGAATAAAACGGCCTCGTCTTCAAAATCACCGAATTGTTTGAATCCCGGTTCATCTTTTTTTTCAAATCTGCCGTCCTTTGTTTGCAGGTATAACTGGCCGGGATGAACAGATGTGCCGCCAATATAAATATCATCCAGCCCATCACCGTTTACGTCACCTACAGCGGCCTTAGGGCCTTCCCGGGACAACATCTTAGGAACATTATGTTCATAATAAAAATCGATGTTATTATCTTCTTCATGTTTGTCAAAACCGGATTTCAGCGTGCTGAACAACGTTGAATCCTTCGGTTTTACAATCTCTTTGACCGGGTGAGGATTACCCGCCGGTTCTTCGATGTTGTACAATTTATTAATTGCCGGATGATCATACTTTACTTTGCTGCCATTGGGCCAGGTTATAATCATCGAGTCAACCTGAGATAATTTTCCCAGGCCGATTTCCTGTTTAAAATCCATGGAACTCTGGAAACCACGGCTCGGGAAAAGTTCACGGTAGAAATTCTGTGATCCCGCATATACATTGATTTTACTTCCAATCGCAAAAGTATTTTCACCGATTCCTTTCAGCTGAACAGCAATGAAATTGTTTTTATTAAGATCCCTGGCATTATTCTTATAAATAAAGGCCGGCCCGTTTTCATTATTGATGATCAGATCCATATCACCGTCATTGTCCAGGTCGGCATAGGCAGCACCGTTTGCAAAAGAAGCTTGTGTAAATCCCCAGGCGAGTCCTTCATCCGAAAAATGAAAATCACCCAGATTACGAAACGCTTTATGCAACATGGGATGAACCGGAACATGTTTAAGTATGGCATCCACTCCTTCTTTTTTCCCGGTCAGAACCATTTTCTGAAGCACGTCGTTGGCGAAAAAATCCATGAAGTCCAGATTCGTTACATCCTTATTCACGCCATTACAAATATAAATGTCACTGTATCCGTCGTTGTCCATGTCAAACATCAGCGCGCCCCAGCTCCAGTCGCTGGCTGATACGCCGGCAAAGTTTCCGATATCTATGAATTTGCCATTCTGATTATTCAGTTGCAGACAGTTTCTTACATATTGATGATAGAAGCCGGCTTTCAATTTTGCGTTATATAAATCAATATTATCAAAAGCCCCCAATGTTTTCAACCGGTAATCATCTTCCGGCAACATATCTGTCGTGAATATCTCCGGAAAGCCGTCGTTATTTATGTCAGAAATATCAGCGCCCATGGATGAAAAACTGGTGTGTCCGAACCAGTCTTCCATCTCATCCTTAAATGTGCCGTTTTTCTGGTTGATATACAGATAATCTCTTTCATAAGAATCATTGGAAACAAATACGTCCGGCCAGCCGTCACCGTTAATATCACCAATAGAAACACCGAGACCAAAACTGATCAGGCTGCCGTGAATACCAGCTTCTTTGGTTACTTCGGTAAAATGACCATTATCATTTCTGTATAAATGATCGCCACCACCCTTTAAAAATTTTTCAACAGGCCACTCCTGGTCTGGCAGATCGCGACGGTTCGAATTATTCAGTGTATTCACCGGAATGGGGCTATTGTCGATCATAAAACAATCCAGGTCCCCATCACCATCATAATCAAAGAATGAAACCTGTGTGGTATAGGCTGAAATATCGAGCCCGTATTTAGCAGCTGATTCAGTAAAAGTCAGATCGTGATTATTGATGTAGAGCTGATTTTTCCTATGACCAGATGTCATATGTCCGGAATTACATACATAGATGTCCAGCCACCCATCATGATTAATGTCGACAAAAACCACGCCCGTGCTCCACATACTGTCCTGAACAATCCCTGCCTTTTTAGTAATGTCTTCGAACTTCAGATTTCCCTTATTCAGGTATAATTTATTGTCGCCCAGATTTGATGTCAGGAATAAATCGACTAATCCGTCATTGTTCAAATCCCCGGCAGCCACGCCCCCTCCATTATAAAAATTCCGGAAGAAAAAACTGTTCTCCATTTCCCCATCCACCACTTTATTATTAAAATCGATACCGGTATTTTCAGCCAGTTCAAATAATGGTGGAGCTTCTGTTTTATGTTTACAGGAAATTGTGAAGAGAATAGTGAGCAGCGTAAGGAGAAATCTGAACCGGAAAATAATCTTCATAATCAGGAAATACGTCAATGATATACGACTGACTGGATCGATAAAATTACAAAAGGCCATTATAATATAATGGCCTTTTGCAATTTATAAGTAAGCTTTATGAATTAATATCCAGGGTTCTGATGCAGGTTTGGATTAACCGCAAGTGCCTGATTTGGAATCGGGAAAACCAGATATTTAGGATCGTCAGCAGGTTTGTACTGCCATGTTGTAAGATAGACGCCGAAACGAATCAGGTCTGTTCTTCTTTCAGATTCCCAATAAAATTCTCTTCCGCGTTCGCCTAACAAAGTGCCGTAAGCATCCGCATTTGTAGGATCAGCCAGCGTCATGGAAGCTAATGGTGCAGCACCTCTGGCGGTTCTCAGCGTATTAACCAGTGTAAGTGCCGTTGCATTATCCGGAGAAGCCTGACGCATCAGTGCTTCAGCGGTCATCAATACTATATTTGGAAAGCGCATTAATACTAACCAGTTACCAGGATTAGAGGAATAATTTGCTCCGCTTGAAGCCAGGTCTGGAACATACTTGGCAACCCTGATACCGGTTACTTCGAGATTCGTACCTGTTTCAATCATGGTTGGCGCAATAGTCGGATCGAAAGAAAGTGGAGCACCCTTTCTGTCTTTCAATGCTACCCCATTCTGATCATATTGCTGACCTACGAGGAACCCGGGTTTAATACCAGATCCTGCTGTCGTTGGCGGCCAGGAAGTCTTTCTGCCTCCCAAACGGGTATCAACTAAAGTATCTGCGGGTGTAAAATTCATAACACCTGCTGCAGCAAAGCTTTTATAAAAATCTCCTGTTGTTGAGAAACCATTCCAGCCTGCATTTGGAGCCTGAGCAGTATACTCATTGTAGTGGAAAGTCATCATCCACCGCGCCTGCATTCCCGGATTATTAGTACTAACCCCTTCAGAAGCAGGATATCCGAATACCAGTTCCTTTGCACCACCATTCGTATTACTGAAATTGGAAAAATAATTAGGCTCTAAAGTATAGGTGTTGGCAGCGATAATGGCCGTACCAAGCGAAATTACCTTTTGCATGTCGGCATCATCAAATGTCGGACTAGCCCGGTTATTGAATGCTCCCCTGTTCAGATAACATTTCATCAATAACAGTTTGGCAGCAGTTGGATTCGCAGCCGCAGGGCCGTTTGCCGCATTTAAATCAGGTATCAAAGCTTCGAGTTCGCTTATAATGAACTGAACTGCCTCATTACCTGAAAATACTTTTGGAGGATTTAACAAAGTATCACCTGGATTTCTAAAAGGGAATTGATTATAGATATCCAGGATATAATACAGGGCAAATGCACGAAGGAATCTTGCCTCCGCAGCCTGCTCTGCTGATGGTTTGAATGCGAGTACATTGGTCGCATCAAAGTTCAGTTTGTTTAATCCATTATACACGCTGAGCACTTGTGAGTGATCCGCATTCCATGTGTGATTATGAATTACCCTCCACACTCCGTTATCATCCCAGTCACCACCACGGGTAGGAACCAGCGATTCATCGGTAGAGTTTTCTTCCAGGGAAAATACCTGGTCCTGTCCTACAAACTGGGACGGAAGATCGTTGTACGCCGATTGCAACAGCAGGGCTACTCCATTCGGTCCGAGGGCAGTTGCAGCCTGATCACCGGGAACGGTGGATTTGTAGGTTTCGTCGAGTTTGGTACATCCTACCACTCCGGTTAAAACCAGGAGGATGGACATTTTAAAATATTTTGAAATTGTCATACAGCCGTTTTTAAAAATTTTAAAGTGCAAAATTTACTCCTACCACGAAACTCTTTGGAGTTGGATAAGGTATATACTCAATTGAACTTGAAGGATATCCTGCGTTCGATTTGTCGATATTCACCTCTGGGTCAAATCCGGAGAATCCAGTAAGAACAAACAGATTTGATCCTGCTACATAAACGTTCAGATTCTTGATGTAGTTGCCTATATTACCAAAACTATACGTAAGAGAAGCATTACGCAATTTAAAGTAGTCTCCCTTTTCCAGGAACCTGTTAGATGCCGCAACACCACTGGATGGTTGTTCATCAGATTTGTAGGCATTCATATCTATATTTCTGCCGTTTGCAATACCTGCAATATTTGTAACTGATGTAGCCGTGTTGTTGTAGATCAGGAATCCGCTGGATCCACCGCCATTGATTACAAGAGTTAATTTCTTGTAACGTAATGTTGTGCTTACTCCGAAAAGCTGTCCGGGATTTGGATTTCCCGCAAACGTTGGATTCGCACTTACGATTTGGTTACCCTTTTGATCGTATCCACTGAATGTTTTCAAATAGAATTCATCCACAGGCTGGTTATTGGTAATGATCTGTCCCAATGTTCCGGATACACCTTGTCCGTTAATCTGCCCTGTATATATCGCCAGGGGAGTCTTTGTACCTGGTGCATAGAATTGGGTCATCAGATTGCTGTTGGTAGCAAAATTTGCTGTCAGATCCCATGAGAAATCTTTATGAGCAACGATATTACCAGTCAAAGTAAGTTCAATACCCTTGTTGATCAGATGCCCTGGTAAGTTGATCCAGTAAGTGGCAGCAGGACCAGGCTGAATGGCAATGTTCTGGAAAAGGATATTTGTTTTGTCTTTGTTGTAGTAATCGAATGATCCGGACAATCTGTTATTCAGCAATGCGAAGTCGACACCGAAGTCATATTGCATTGTCTGTTCCCATTTCAAATTAGGGTTACCCGCATTAACCTGTGATGCACTGTTAAATTGCTGGAAGGCAAACTGGTCGATGGAAGCTCCCGGAGGGAAATCCTGACTACCGGTGATACCCCATGTGCCGCGAAGGGCCAGTCCATTGATCAGGGTATTATCCTTCATAAAGCTTTCATTCGCAATGTTCCATTTTGCACCTGCAGAAGGGAAATATCCGTATTTGTTGTTTACACCAAATTTGCTGGATCCATCAATACGCATTGTACCGGTCAGATACAATTTATCTTTGAAGTTGAAGTCTACCCTTGCAAATTCTGATTGGATCTCAGTTGTAATTTCAGAACCTGAGGAAGGATTCACCGCATAGGTATTACCATTCTGGATAATGTCAGTATACTGGGCATTTATCAGTGTCAGCTCGTTTTGGTTGAAGTTGAATCCTTGTTTACCTACAGCATTTGCACTGTAATTGGATTTCCAATATTCAAAACCGGCTAAGGCTGTAAACTTAAGATCCTGTCCGAATGTCGTATTGAATTGCAATGTATGGTCAATGACCTGGGAAGTTAGAGCGGCATTCAAAATGTAACCAACACCATTTCCCGTAACGGGAGGTATACCCTGGATGAACCCGTCGATGTTT